>ONIK01000035.1:0-831 GCA_900317865.1 uncultured Methanobrevibacter sp.
GCATATATAATATTTTCCGAATGCAAGTGCTTACTTTCATCATTATAATGTATAAAATCATATTTTTTCCATAATGGGGTTATTTATGCAAGTTAATAGTTAAAAAATACATGTTTTTATCTGCTGATGATTTATCTGGGGGATATCGTGATGGATCCAAATTTTACTGCTAAATTTTTAGACGGACAGGGAATCTCTTATTCTAATCCAGGTAGTAACTTTTAATGGTGTTTTCTACGGTAGAACAACAGACTGTAATGGTGAAGCTAAGTTAAATGTTAACAATGCAATTGGGACAATACATTATCATATCATTCTATAATGGGTGTGGTGTTTCAAAGAAAATAAGAATGAGAAATTAAAATTTTAGAAAAAGAAAGGATTTTCCATTTCTTTTTCATAACTATTAGGTTTGAAATAGGATTTTTCAAAGGTCATTTCTTGGGATTCAGTTTTACCGTTTATGGTGTATGATACTGTAACGATTGTTTTGTTAAAGTCATGTATGGTATCTCCGACTCTAAAGCTGGCGCTTCCGTCAAAGCCAGTATCATTATAATACTGTTGTTTTCCATCCACATCAACTTTTATATTAAAATTTTTGATGTGTGGTGATTTATAAAAATTAACCTTGATAATATATGCATTATATGCATTAATTTCTTCATTATTTCCAATATATATTCCTGCATTTTCAATCAAAATTGGTTCTATATCATAACCTATTTCCAAAGGTAAAACACCTATAATATTTAAATCTTCCATTGTGGTATAGTTATAATCAGAATCTGTTTCAGTAGTATTGTCTGTAGAATTGTCATTGCAGTCTAC
>ONIK01000035.1:870-17712 GCA_900317865.1 uncultured Methanobrevibacter sp.
CATTTAAATCAGCTGCACAAACTGAAGAAATTGAAAAAATCATTCCAATTATTAACATTATGTATAAAATTTTTCCATTCATATTTTATCATCTTTTTAAATTTTGTATCAATATCAAAAAATGATTTCTTGATAATGTATTTCTATATTAATATTGCATATATAATATTTTCCGAATGCAAGTGCTTACTTTCATCATTATAATGAATAAAATCATATTATTTTCATAATGGGGTTATTTATGCAAGTTAATAGTTAAAAAAATATGTTTTTATCTGCTGATGATTTATCTATGGGATATTGTGATGGATCCAAATTTTACTGCTAAAGTTTTAGACGGACAGGAAATCTCTTACTAATCTCTGTAGTAACTTTTAATATTTAATGGTGTTTTCTAGGGTAGAACAACAGTCTGTAATGGTGAAGCTAAGTTAAATATTAACCTATAACTTGGACAATACATTATATGTGTTGATAATATTGTAAAATCTGTGATAAATATGTTATTGGGGAAAATAAGTTTATAGGGGATAGTAAATTTTCATTTAAGGATTATGTGACTTTCCTTTGTTTTAACAAAGGAACTTCCAATCAGGAGGATCTTGAAGACTTCATCGAAGACAATTTCACAACAGATATTCAGCAAATAACAAGACAAGAATTTTTCAAACAAAGAACATTTATTCATCCAATCGTTAATGGATTCCTGCACACAACCACAAACAAAAATGTCAAAAATCCAACAACAGCCCAAAACAAGAAAAAACAAAGAAAATTTAACATCAACTACAAAGCGAGATGAAAACCAGAAAAAGAATGAAAAAATAAGTTGATGGCATTGAAATTAAATACATTATACTTATAACATTTAAAATCATATATTAATTGTAATGATTAATTTGGAGGAATTTATTTTGAAGTTAAAATATTCATACAAAAAATTGATAGTTTTATCGTTTTTCCTGCTGCTGTTGTGTAGCATGCAGGCTTCTGCAGCATGTACTGCAGTATATGTTGGTCAGGATGTCAGCGATGACGGTTCAATAATTTTTGCCAGGTCAAATGACTTTCGTGGTGTCTTAGGGGATCATATCACTGTGTCTCCTAGGGTAGAGAATACTCCTGGTCGCTTTGTGCCTGTTGATTTTAAGGGAACTGTAAAAACGGAGCTTCCGGCAACTACTTATAAATATACTGCAACACCTTTTATGAACAGTACAAGGGAAGCTCATAAGTTCGGCCTTGATGCGGCCGCATGTACCAATGAATACGGTGTGGCCATGAGTATGTCCGTTTCATCATATTTAAACAATGCATCACGGGAAGCGGACCCTCATGTGAAAGAAGGTATTTGTGAATTTACTGCTAATGACCTTGTGATTTGTCAAAGTAAAACGGCTAGAGAGGCGGTAGAAGTTCTTTTTGGATATATTGATAAGTATGGTAATGCTGAATCCAATATAGCCATCATTTCTGACCAGAATGAAACATGGTATGTTGAGATGTATGGCGGACATCAGTACGCTGCTGTGAAACTGCCGAAAGACAAGGTAGCGGTCTTTGGTAATGAGTATTCTTTGGAGTACTTGTCTGATTATGAAGACTCTATCACATCTGAAAATTTAACTAAGCTTCCTGAGGAAAAGGGTTTTGCCGTACATGGCAGCAATGGGGAGCTTAATCTCTATGATACATATTCCGGAAAAGAAATTACTGATGACTACTCTCATTTGAGGACCTGGGAGGGGCACAGGCTTTTGGCTCATTCAAAGTATGCTTCTCTTTACAATCATAATGCAATGTATCCTCTATGTTTCACACCTGATAAGAATGTTTCAGCACATGATGTTGAAAATGTTTTGCGTGACAGGTATGAAGGAACAATATATTCTCCTGATGAGGCAGGAAGAAAGGATGTGAGGGTAATCGGATCTGATACGACACTGAGTGCTCATGTGATACAGGTCTTTCCGGACCTTCCGGCAGACATGTCATGTGTCAACTGGATAAGTTCAGGTCCTCCGCTTTATGGTGTTTATGTACCTGTATCCAATGACTGCATAAATGTTACTGATGCTTATGGGTCAAATCAGCCAAGTAATGAAACATATGTCTTTGACACTGATAACTATCCGTATTATGTCTTTAAAGACCTTTGTACTCGCTGTGTTGGGCCTGACAATCACAAAGTTTATGGAAAGCCTGTGCAGGATTATTGGAATGAATCTGAAGGCTACATGTTTACTGGAATGAAAGAGGTACTGTCAAATGCTGCAAAAATGTCTGATAATAATACAAGGGCAAGTTATATCACTTCATACTGTAATGACATGCAAACCAAAGCATTCCTGGACGCTAAAGTTATACTGAACAACGTGACATGGGTGCAAAGCAAATACAGTAATACTCTTAAATTTGAACATCATTCCGATGCCCCTCAAAAATTAGGCAAGCCTGTTGTTCATGACCCGATAGAACTGAATCTTGATGCCTCAAAATATAAATATGTTCCTCCGGCCAATTGATTAAATTTTAATCAAATCAAAAAATATTGGTGAAAAAATGAAAAAATATACAATAATCCTATTTTTGCCATTATTGATGTTTTTTATTGGTGCTGCATATGCAAGTGAGGCAAATAACACCTCACTTGCTGATTCAGACACGCTTTCAACATCAACAGGCACATTTACAGACTTGAAAAATATCATTTCAAATAGTTCAAATGAATTAAATTTAACTTCAGATTATAAATATAGTGAAGAAAGGGATAAGGGCTTATATCCCCCGGATGGAATGAAATACATTGAAATAAACAAAACTTTTTTTGTCATTAATGGAAATAATCACACAATCGATGCTGACAGCAAAGAAGGAATAGGTTTATTCTATTTAATTGGAAATAATGTAATTATTAATGATTTGACAATTAAAAATGTATTGGCAACATCAATTGAATCAGAATCAGTTCTTATTTTAAACAATGTCAGGTTTATCAATTCAGGCGTAACTGAAAGTAAAATCATTGGTACGAGTCTTAATTTAACGATGAACGGCTGTTATATGGAGAATATTACAGGACCTGCTGTTATGATGCCCTATGCAGAATCATTAACTGTTAAAGATTCTGTCTTTTTAAATTCACAGACAAAAACAAAAGGCTTTATAACATCAGTTTCAGAGGATTTGATATTGGAAAACTGCAAATTTGAAAATATTACATCAGAATACGGTGCAGCATTACATTCTGTAGCACTAAATTTTGCAAAAATTGATAATTGTCTTTTTAACAATTTACATGCCAACATTACTGGCGGTGCCATCGCACTTAAAGGAATACCGATTAATGAAGGGATGAAAAGATATGATATTGCCCATGAAACTTATGTGGTGATTAAAAATTCAGTATTCAGCAATATTTCAAGTAAAAAGAATGGTGGGGCAATATTTACAGACATGGGATCAGCTCCATTTACTGTAGGAAGTATCGGAGGTAATGTAAGCATTATTGATTCAAGTTTTATAAACTGTAAATCTGAATTTGGTGGTGCAATATTGCACTTGAACGGCAACATAACCCTAAAAAACAGCAATTTTATAAACAATTCCGCATCAGTTAGTGGCGGAGCTGTATACACATCATATGCAGACTTGATTATTGAAGATTCCACATTCCGTGACAATTCTGCATCAAGATATGGTGGAGCAATATATTCTGAATTAAACACTACTTCAATAGATAACTGCAGTTTTATTTCAAACAAAGCTGAAATATTATCTGAATTTAACCCAAGTACTATTTATACTTATGATACTGCAGTATATATTAGAAATTCATTTTTCAATAACTCAAAACAGAGTATTTCATCATTATTTACAAAGGAATTCGTCGATAAGAACAACACATGGAACAATGATGAATTCTACACAAATTTAACATTTTATCCGAGTGCATACAATGATGTGGGTCTTAAACTTAACTTAATCAATAACACTATCAATGTTTCTGATTTGCCCGCCAGATTTGACTTGCGTGACTGGGGCTGGGTAACACCAGTTAAATTACAGGGTGACATGGGTGCCTGCTGGGTATTTGGTCCGGTTGCGGCACTTGAATCAGCACTTCTTAAAGCAACCGGAAACACATATGATTTATCTGAAAACAATGTTCAAAACAGTATGCTGGCCTATAGCAGATACGGTTCAACCATAATATTTGAGGGAGGATTGCCGCTAAGTACTTTAGGTTATATTTTAAGTTGGATGGGTGTTTTACCTCAGGAAGATGATGTTTACGATCAAAGAGGTAAAATTTCAGATATACTGGACAGCACAAATAAAATTCACGTCCAGGATGTAGGATTCATTCCAATCAAAAGGGATGAAAACAGATTATGCTACAACCAAACAAATAAATTAATTAAAAAAGCAATAATCGAACATGGGGCCGTCAGTCTGAATTATGCAGGTAGTGAGGGCACCAATACATATAACAACGATACATATATTTCACAACACATAGTTGCTATAGTTGGATGGGATGACAATTATCCTAAAGAAAAATTTGATATAACTCCACCTGGCAATGGTGCATGGATAATTAAAAACAGCTGGGGTGAAGAATGGGGAGAAAAAGGATTTGCATACGTATCATATTATGATACCTCAGTTTATGCTAAAGAGAATGAATCAATGGATTATACAATTTATTTCATAATAGAAAACACTGAAAACTACACATACAATTATCAGACAGATTTTACGGGAATAAGCAATTTCACAAATAATTATACTTTCTACAGCAATGAATTTGAAGCTTTTGAAAAAGCAGATATTGCTGCAGTAGGAACATACTTCAACGATACTGGTGTTGACTATGAATTTAAAATATATGTAAATGGTGTGTTGAAGCTTACACAAAACGGAACAAGTAATTTTGCAGGATTTAAAACAATCAAATTAAATAAAAACATAGCAATAAAAGAAAATGACATATTCAAAGTTGTATTCAAAAGCAATAACGTGCCTTATCAGGAAAATTCCAGACAACACCTTCTGCCTGGAAGGTCTTATGTAAGCAGCGATGCAGAAACATGGATTGACTTTTCAGAACAAAACAGGACAGTATGCCTTAAACTATACACGCTAGATTCCAAAAACCGGATAATAACTGAAGATTTGGTTAAAATCTATAAAAATGATTCCAAGTTTGAAGCTGAAATCGGTGCAGTTAATGAGACTGTAACATTTGAAATCAATGGCATGAATTACACAAAAACATCAGATGAAAACGGAACAGCTAAGATAGCTATTAACCTGAATCCTGGAAATTACACAATCAAAACCACATTCAACGGCACTGATGTTGAAAACAATATTGAGGTATTGCCTACATTAATCGCTCAAAATCTTGTTAAATACTTCAGAAATGAATCACAGTTCTATGTTGGATTGATTGATGGTGCAGGTAGAGCTGTTCCTAATGTAAATATCACAATGAATATCAATGGTGTTTTATACAATCGTATGGCTAATGAAAACGGAACTGCAAGGTTAAACATCAACCTGAATCCTGGCGAATACATATTGACTGCTGCTGACCCGCTGACTGGTCTTCAAATGTCATACAACATTACTGTACTGCCGATATTGTCTGCTGAAGATTTGGTAATGTCTTACTTGGATGGATCACAGTTTAAAGCAGTACTGGTTGACGGTCAGGGACATCCGTTATCAGGCATTAACATAACATTCAATGTGAATGGAGTATTCTATATTCGTACAACGGACGAAAATGGTACTGCAAAATTGAATATCAATTTGATGGCAGGTGAATACATCATCACTTCATACTATGATGCATTTGCAACCTCAAACAAAATTACCATCAAAAGTTGAGTATTTAATCTTCAACTTTTTTCTACTTTTTCTTTCAAATATTGTTTAAAATAGGTTATTTTTAAAAATAAGGGTATATTGTGGGAAAAATTACTTATTATATTATATATGTCCTCTAATAAATAAAATGTGTGATAGTTATCAATTTAAAATTTTTCCGGAAAATTTCAAAAATACTGGAGGTTTTAAACAATTATGGAATTGAAAAAACAAATCACATTGGAAAAACTTGTAAATCAAATGTTGGAGCAGCCAAATCATAATCCTCGTGATTACTGCTTCAAATATATTGTTAATAATTATCCGAGGGCGGTGCATGATGCATTTGATTTTCCAGGTGAATATGCCGACAACTTGGAGTTGGAAGTATATACTGAAGATGGTAGGAAGTTAAAAATGGACTGTGCACAATTGGTAATGCCAAAAGGAGACATTACATGCAAATCAACAATTAATGTAGAACATCAAACATATCCTATTAAGGAAAAAATAGGGTCCATATATGATTACAAACTATATTTAATTCACAAAACAAATATTCCTTCAAATTCTATTGTAATGACTAATATTGACCTTGGAAAAGATGAGATTTGTTGCAAATCACATGACCAGATATTCAAACTCAGGATAATTGTGGTGACTGCAGAAAAAATTTCAAAAAGATTAAAAATATTGACTGATAAAGTACAACATAAGAAAGGATTGTCCCAAAAAGAGGCAATGTATTTTGCATATGTTGCAATATTTCTTAGACCACATTGTTCAAAAGAAACAATGGAAAAACTATGTGAGTTGTTTTCACACATTAACCAATTTGAACCTAATCTTGAACTGGTTTTGCACCAAATTCTTAAAAAAATGATTAAATTTCATTTTAAGGATGATAAAAACAAGATAAAGGAGTTATTAACCATGATATCAAAATCAATTTTTCAAAGGAATCTTGAGGGATTATCGTATAAGGAAAGAACAGAAATATGGTTGAAAGAAAAAGATTTGGAATTTAAGGAGAAATTAGAGGAAAAGGATTTGGAATTTGAGGAAAAATTAGAGAAAAAGGATTTGGAATTTGAGGAAAAATTAGAGAAAAAGGATTTGGAATTTGAGGAAAAATTAGAGAAAAAGGATTTGGAATTTGAGGAAAAATTGGAGGAAAAAGATTTGAAATTAAAGGAGGTGGAAAAAGAGAATAAAAAGCTTAAACACGAAAATGAGATGCTTAAAAAACAAATTAAGGGATAAATTCATTCACTTCATTAAAACCATCACCTTAATTTTTATAATTAATATATGGTATTTTTTCACGATATTGAGGTTATTAAAATGATATCAAAATCAATTTTTCAAAGGGATCTTGAGGGATTATCGTATAAGGAAAGAGTACAAATATGGTTGAAAGAAAAAGATTTGGAAATAGAGGAGCTAGATTTGGAATTGGAAGAGAAAGAGTTGAAATTAGACGAGAAAGTGTTGAAATTGAAAAAGTCTAATTTGGTATTGGAAAGGGAAAATTTGAAATTGAAATGGAAGGATTTGAAATTAGCAGGAAATGATAAGGGATTGAAAGATGTGGGTTTGAAGTTAGCTGAGAATGCTGTAGAATTGGGAATTGTGGATTTGAAATTGGTGGAGAATGCTAAGAAATTGAAAGAAATGAATTTAAGATGGAAAAAACTTGAAAAAAAGAATAATGATCTTGATTATGAATTTGAGATGCTTAAAAAACAAATTAATTAATAAATTTACTTTTACATGTTTTTTCTATTAGAATCCCAATAGTTCAATTCATCACATTTTTATATTTTTTTCAATAAATTTTTAATTGTTATTTGTAGGAAATCATTTTTGAAAATGAACTGGTGATGATATGAAAAAACGGATTTTTTTAGTATTTTTAGTATTTATTATAGCTATTGGTTGCGTTAATGCATCTGAAGATGCAAATCAGACTGCTGATGATTCATTGAATTTGTCACAGGCAAACGGTTTGGGTGCTGATGACGGATCATTTGCAACCCTTCAAAATAAAATTTATCAGACTCCTTCAGGCTCAACAATCAATCTGGAAAATGACTATAGGTATAATTCAGATGTTGATCCTTTGTATGGAATTAGAATCGATAAGGAATTAACAATTAATGGTAATGGACACACATTGGATGCTTTGAAAACATCAAAAATATTCAGTGTCAATACAGGATCTCTAGTAACATTCAATAATATAGTATTCATCAATGGACACGCCCGTGAAAATGGCGGTGCAATATCAACTGATTCCAATCAGGGTAATTTAAAAATCGATAACTGCCATTTCATCGCCAACAATGCAGGGAATAATGGTGGTGCAGTAAGCTGCGGTGGTTCTGCAACGATTTCGAACTGTTATTTTAAAGATAATTCTGCTTCTTTCGGTGGTGCAATACATTTAAAGGAATGTAATGTATTCAATTGTGAATTCATCAGCAATCATGCTTCACTTGATGGTGGATCACTATATATTGGATATTATGGATATGGTGAAATTCGAAACTGCAATTTTGTCAGTAATTCTGCATATAATGCTGGTGGAGCAGTATTCGGTAATTTTGAGGATAAAACTTCAAAAATATATAGGTGTAATTTCACAGATAATCATGTGGAGTATTACGGCGGTGCAGTCAGGGGAATGTATGAAATTTATGAATCAAATTTCAATAGCAATCATGCAGACTATGACGGAGGTGCTGTTGCACGTGCAATGCTTGTTTCACAATGCAGTTTCACTGACAATTATGCAATTGGAACATATGGATGTGGCGGAGCTGTTTATGAAACCAGAAATGTAGATACCTGCGAATTCATTGACAATGAAGCCAGCTTTGGTGGATATGCAGTTTATGGTTTCGATAGTGTCGTGAACAGCATTTTCAAAAGCTCAAAAAACCGTGATGAATTCATTTGGGATGATGCTGGGGGAATTTTGAAAAACAATAGAATGACTTCCGCCAATCATTATGACATTAAAATAAGCGATGCGTCAGCTGTTGGATTTGACCTGTTTTTGGTTTTTGCAGATATGACTGTTGCGCCTAATTCAAAAATCGAATTGTGTCAGTTTCAGGATGATTCAGGAAATAAGGTAATATTTGATTCAAATACAGACATTAATGCCAGACTGACCAATAGGGAAAATGGAAAAGTCCAGGACGTTACATTATCTTATAATCCGGATTTATTTGGCTATTATTTTGAATGCGGAATTGAAGAGGGAACATATGATGTAACAGGTTCTGCAAGGGACATGAACAGATATCAGCTTAAAAATGGAGTTTTAGTCGTTGACGGAGATACCGATTACACTTTACAGGCTAAGAATTTGACAAAATATGTCGGAGGTCCTGAAAAGCTTACTGCTACTGTTGTCAATGGAAAAGGCAGACAGATTTCAGGTGTTGACGTTAATTTCAATATTAATGGTGTTGATTATGTAAGGACTACTGATTCCAATGGTGTGGCTTCAATCAATATTAATTTGGGTGCCGGCAATTACTCAATTAAATGTAGCTGCGGCGATTCCGTCTGTGATGCATTTGTTCAGGTTATTTCAACACTTTATGGGAATGATTTGACTAAATATTATAGAAATTCCAGCCAGTATTATGTTACCTGCCTTGATGTTAATGGTGATAGGATAGCTAGCGGAAGCGTTGAATTCAATATCAATGGAGTATTTTATACCCGCGACATCATAAATGGTGTTGCCCGCATGAACATTAACCTGAATCCGGGCGATTATATAATTACTGCAAAGAACCTGGTAAATAAGGAGTTGCATTCTAATAAAATTAAAGTATTGACGACTATTGTGGAGAACTATGACCTGACCAAGTACTATAAGAATGATTCCCAGTACAGAGTCCGACTTCTGGACGGACAGGGCAATCCTGTTGGAATGGGAGTTACAGTTGAGTTCAATATCAATGGAGTATTCTATAAGAGAACCTCTGATGAGAATGGTTATGTCCGGATGAACATTAACCTGAATCCTGGAACATATGTTATAACGGCCAATTATAATTCTTTGATGGCATCAAATATCATTAAGGTTCTTCCGGTTATTGAGGCTGATGATCTGGTCATGTCATACAGGGACGGTTCACAATTTAAAGCCAAATTGCTTGACGGTCAGGGACATCCATTATCTGGTGTAAATATGTCATTCAATGTGAATGGTGTATTCTATAATCGTACAACAGGCAGTGATGGAATTGCAAGATTAAATATTAATCTCATGCCTGGTGAATACATAATAACCTCTATGTATGAAAACGGGGCTGCAGCATCAAACAGAATAACCATCAGGAGTTAAAGAATTAATTTTTCTTTAACCCATTTTAATCACGGATTTCACAAGAATAGGTTATGCTTTAATATGGTGAACAGCAATATATTATTTCATAGATTGTAAATGGAGTTTTTATTTTGAAGTTAGAATACTCGTCGAAAAAATTGATAGGTTTATTTTTTTGTGTACTGCTGATTTGCAGCATGCAGGTTTCTGCCGCATGTACTGGTGTATATGTAGGTAAGGATGCCACTGTGGACGGTTCAACGATTATTGCAAGGTCAAATGACTATCGTGCAAATTGGGGGAATCATATTAAGATAGTTCCTCATGTAGACAACACTCCTGGCCGATTTATGCCTGTAAGTGCAGATGGGGTGGTAAAAACGGAGATTCCGGCAACCACTTACAAATACACTGCAACGCCATATATGGACAGTGCAGGAGTAGGTAATAGATCTGACAGTGATGCTGCCGCATGTACCAATGAATATGGCGTATCCATGACAATGTCCGTTTCAGCTCATTTAAACAATGAATCATTGAAAGCAGACCCTCTGGTTCATAGGGGCCTTGCTGAAATTTCTGCAGCGGATCTTGTGATTTGTCAGAGTAAAACGGCCAGAGAAGCTGTAGATGTTCTTTTGGGAATCGTTGATAAGTACGGTAATGCTGAATCCAATATTGCAATCATTGCTGATCAGAATGAAGTGTGGTATGTGGAACTCTACGGTGGACATCAGTACGCTGCTGTTAAAATGCCGAAAGACAAAGTGGCAGTATTCGGTAATGAATTTTCCTTAGAGTACTTATCTGACTATGAGGATTCCATTACATCACCGGATTTAACCAAGCTTCCTGAGCAAAAAGGTTTTGCTGTAAAAGGCAAAAACGGTGAGATTAATCTCTTTGAAACATATGCCGGGAAAAAAATTACTAATGATACTGCTCATATGAGGACCTGGGAGGGACACAGACTTCTTGAGCCTTCAAAATACAGTTCAGACTATGATCACAATGAAATGTATCCTCTATCTTTCTCACCGGATAATAAAGTTTCAGTGAAGGATGTTGCACATGTTTTGCGTGACAGATATGAGGGAACACAATATTCTCCTGATGAGGCAGGAAAAAATGATACAAGGGCTATTGGAAGTGATGAAACATTAAGTGCCCATATTATTCAGGTATTTCCAAACCTTCCTGCAGAAATGTCATGTGTCAGCTGGGTAAGTTCAGGTCCGCCTGTTTATGGTGTATTTGTGCCGGTATCCAATGACTGTGTAAATGTCAGTGATGCATATGGAGCCAATCAGCCTGCAAGTGATATGGGTGTATTCGATACAGAGCACTATCCGTATTATATTTCCAAAGGTCTCTGTTCTCGCTGTATGGGGCCGGATCACTATAAAGATTATGGAAGGCCTGTGCAGGCATACTGGAATCAATCAGAAAGCCATATGTTTGCTGCAATGAATAATGTACTCTCAAATGCAGAAAAAATGAATGGTGACGCAAGGGCAAATTATCTTACTTCTTCCTGTAATGATATGCAGACCAAAGCATTCCAGGACGGAAAGCAGATACTTCATGATGTGATTTCAGCACAGAATGGAAATAATGCGGCTGGTCATCAGATGGAACTGAAACTTAATGCATCAAAATACAGTGATGTTCCTCCTGCCCCTGAAGGTTCACAGGGATTTTTCGGTTTCAAATTGCCGTGGTAATTTCATCAGTAATGCAGGGAATATAAATTTCCTTGTCTTTTCTTTTTTTGAATTTTTCGGATGAAATTTGGCTGTCGAATAATCGATTTCAGCTATTGTAATTTTGATACTTGGCTCTTTTTTACTGACTTTGGCTGAAGCTATCTTTTAGAATTTTAATGCTTATTTTTTAAAATATGTCTGGCAGTTGTGTTATGTAGATATTATTTTTCAAGAATTGGAAAAATAAAAAAGAAATTTTTTAATCAAAAATCAATCAAGGAGATTGAATCAATAGAACTGATAATTTATATGCAATGTTTAATAATAAATTATTATTGTTTAAATATGGGGTGAAAATTTGAAAAAATATAGATTAATCTTAATTTTGATATTGATTTTTTCAGTCAATGCTGTTTACAGTCAGGATACTAATGACACGAACAATTTCATTGACCTGAATAATGAAATTTCACAAAACGACATGTTGAATATTACATCTGATTACTCATTTGATAGTAAAATAGATGCTAATTATACCAATGGTATTGTAATTAATAAAAATATCATAATAAACGGTAATAACCATATCATTGATGGGAATGGTATGGCAAGAATTTTTACAATAAATTCATCAAATGTTATTTTAAATAATTTAATTGTAAAGAATGCAAAAAATTATGCAATTTTCAGTTCAAATTCAACAATTACAGCCACCAACATTACTTTTTTAAATAATACCGGTAATAATGAGGGCGGTGCAGTTCATATTGATAATACTACACTTACCTGTGAAAATAATAAATTCATTGATAATTACGGTACACGGTTTGGAAATGCAATCTATGCAACTTCCAATTCAACCTTAAATTTAAAAAACAATAATTTTGAATCAAATAAGGAACTGTATTGGGGTTTAATTTTCATTTCCGAATCAAAACTCATTATTGTCGACTCCAATTTTGAAAAAATAATTTCAAAATATACGCCGGTTCTTTATGCAGAGAACATGCAAAATATGCTCATTAGAAACTCCAGGTTCAAAAATTTGCATGCAAGTGTTACTGCAGGTGCATTGGGCTTAAAAGAAAATAAAAACACCATCAGAATCGATAACTGTACATTTGAAAATGTGTCCTCTGAAAAAAATGGAGGGGCTATTTATATAGATGTTAATGGTGCAAGTATTCCGGAAAATACATTTGTTTTTATAAACAATTTAAAGTTCATTAACTGTTCTTCCTCTTTCGGTGGGGCTTATGTTCAATTGGGAGGAAATCTAACAATGACCAATAGCATTTTTACAGATAATTCTGCATTTAATGATGGGGGTGCCGTTTATCTGTCTGATGTTAAGGCCAATATGCAAAATATCCTGTTTAAAGACAACAGCATTAATGAATCAAATTATGGCGGTGCATTATTCTTTGATCATGGAACATTGAGTATGACAAATACAAACTTTACAGGCAACAATAATGCATTATATTTGTTTGACAGTAATTATACAATTTCAAATTCACAGTTTAAGGATAATGGATACAATATTTATTCCATTTTTGACGGAATCAATGCGAAAACAACAAACTGCCAGTTTATCGGAGGTAAAAATAAAATAAATCAGACTGATTATGTATATACATTCATGGCAAATAATGCGCCTATTGATTATAATCCTGTTATTTTTGATTTAAGCTTAGTAAATTCCAGCTATTTTGATTTACGTAAAGAAGGACTTGTTTCATCTGTCAAGAATCAAGGATGGTCCGGTACCTGCTGGGCATTTTCTACAGCAGCTGTTCTTGAATCAGCTCTTTTAAAGGCAACAAATAGAACTCTAAATCTTGATATTTCTGAAAATAATATTAGAAATGTTGCTTTAAAATATAACAGATTCGGTTCCGGAAGTGAAGAAGGCGGAGATGCAGAACAAGGAGGAGCATATTTAATAAATTGGTTCGGTGGCGTTTTGGAAGAATATGATACCTATGATGAACTTGGAAAAATATCACAGGCATTTAATGATGTGAATAAATATTATGTTTTCAGGGATATTTTATTACGTCCCCGTTTTAATACTACAGACAATTACAGAATAAAAGAAGCTTTAGTAAAATATGGTGCTTTAGGTGTTGCTGTTTTAGCCCCTGATTCAAATAATGATGATTACAACAATAAAACCTCAGCAGCATACTCCAACATGAGTAAGGGAACAGACCATGCAGTCACTTTAGTGGGCTGGGATGATAATTATTCAGCAAGCAATTTTAAGATAACTCCTCCTGGTGACGGTGCATGGATAATAAAAAACAGCTGGGGTGAAGACTGGGGAGATAAGGGCTATTATTATGCTTCATATTATGATGAATCCGTCATAAATTATGACACAAGAATTTTTGCAATAATAATAGACCAGCCAATTTCTTATGAAAAATTATATCAGTATGATACAAACGGACGTATTTCATATTTTCATAAATTCAGCGGAAAAATACCTATTGATAGTAATTATACTCAATGGGAACTGTATAACTTGAGAAAAAATCTCACCCTGCCCTGCAATTACAGCAATACCTTTGAAGCTAATGGAAATGATATAATTTCAGCTGTTGGAACTTATTTTGTTTATGATGACTTTAATTATACAATTTGGATTTACATTAATGGAAAAGAGGTATACTCACAAAGTGGCATTCCATCATATTCCGGATATAATATAATTAATTTAAACAAGGAAATTCCTGTTAAAAAAGGAGAAAATTTCACTATTCTGATTCAGTCAAGTTCCACTCCTGCAGTATTTGAGAATAGAAATAAGATAAAATCCAATGTGTCTTATTCAAATTATGGTGGGTCCTGGAAGAATATGGCTTTGGATGAGAATATCGCTTCAATAAAAGTTTACACAAATCCAAATAATATGAAAATTAACGCTTCAAATCTGACAAAATATTTCAGCGGTAATCAACGTTTCATTGTAAATGTATATGACTCATTCAACAATTCCGTTTCTAACCAATCAGTAAATATTTCAGTCAATGGAGTCACATATACAAAAGTTACAGACAGTAACGGATCAGCAAGCCTGGCCGTAAACTTCAATCCTGGAGTCTATGATGTGGCATCAAGTATTGACGGCATTGCCGTTTATTCAACGATTACCGTATTATCCACAATTGATGGAAATGACCTGGTAAAAGTTTTCAGAAATTCAAGTCAATATTGGGCTACTTTCCTTGACGGCGAAGGCAATTATCTCTCCAATGGCACTTCAGTCCAGTTCAACATTCATGGTGTGATGTATGAGCGTAAAGTTTCCGGCGATAAAGGTTTGGCAAGATTAAACATTAACCTGGAAGCAGGTGAATATGTAATCACTGCAATGAATCCAGTTACTGGAGATATGGCTTCTAATAACATTACTGTACTGTCCAGGATTACTGAAAATGTAGATCTTGTTAAATACTACAGAAATGCATCCCAATACTCTGTTAAAATTATAGGTGGTGACGGTAAAGCTGTCGGAGCAGGTGAAAGCGTAACTTTCAACATCAACGGTGTGTTATACACTCGCCAAACCGATGCAAACGGTACTGCTAAGTTAAACATTAACTTGCAGTCTGGAGATTACATCATTACTGCCGAATACAAAGGATGTCTTGTATCAAACAGCATCAAAGTATTGCCTGTATTGACTGCCAGTGATATTACCATGAAATATCGTGATGGAACTCAATTCAAGGCATCTTTGGTTGACGGTCAGGGCAAAGCTTATGCAGAACAAACTGTACAGTTCAACATTAACGGAGTACTTTATAATAGAGTCACAGGCAGTGATGGAATAGCAAAATTAAACATTAATCTAATTCCTGGAGAATATATTATAACATCAAGTTATAACGGTTCAAGCATTGCAAACAAAATTACAATAAGGGGTTAAATTAAACCTCTAAATTTATTTTTTTTTACATGCATTCGTATGTATGCATAGGATGTTAATCAAGATATTGCATAACTTATTAATTCAATTTTAATTTTTTTTATTAATTGCATCAATTCCTCCACTGGCCTAAGCAATAATCCTTGCAATTAGCCATGAGCAAATTAATAAGTTAGTTAGTATATGATTAAATTATTGTGTGTGATTTTCATTTGGCGGAAGCATTCCTGTGAACTTAGTTTTTTAGATAACTTCGTATGGATGCAGGAAAAAATAATGGTGCTGATGTAAAAAGTTTATTTTAACACTACCCCCTCCAAGCCAATCCTACATTAAAACTGCATTAATGCATATATCAACTACTTTTCGAAAAAAGCAAACTTCCATAATAATAAATGCGAAATATATTTCAAAAAAAACAAATCAATATATATAAATATATTTTTTGATAAATTTTTAATCAAATAAAATGTTTTATTCAAAAATCAGTCCCATTTTAAGACTCTTTATAAAGCATAAAACATTTTTTATCAGAATAACTATTCAAACCGGGAGAAAAAGTAAATGAAATTAAAAAAGCACGTTTTTACAATATTACTGGTCGTACTATTGTTTCTTTTAATCGGTTCAGTTAGCGCGACTGATATTGATGCAAACAATACACAAATAGCATCTGCAAGTGGAAATGACGAAATTTTGAGTATGGAAAATGATGTTAATATATTAAGTGCTGGTGAATACACCTACAATGACTTAAAAGAACAGATTAACTCTGGCGGAGATATAATCTTAATTAAAGGCAATTACACATATGCTGAAAGTGACGGCGGCACCATCGAAATCACTACTTCTCGTGTAATTGATGGTAACGGCGCAGTTATCGACATGGCCCAATCAGGCCACAGAGCATTTTATATAACGACAGCGGGAGTAACAATTAAAAATCTAACCATTAAAAATGCAAACTATAA
>ONIK01000037.1 GCA_900317865.1 uncultured Methanobrevibacter sp.
ACATATGAAATTGCAGATATCAATGATTTAGCTGAAAATAACGAGTTTTTAATCTTTTTAGATGATTTTTTATATCCAAATCAGCATATTAAACGTTAATTATTTTTAAGTTACCATTTAATCACCAAATCTTTAAATATTATAAAAAAGCCTTTTAATTTTACAGGTGATAATATGACAAGTAAATTAGAAGGTAGTAAAACCGAAAAAAATCTTTTAACTGCTCTTCAAGGAGAGTCACTTGCACGTGTGAAATATGAATTCTATGCAAGCCAGGCAAAAAAAGACGGCTATGTTCAGTTATCTGAAATATTTTCAGAAACATCAGACAATGAAAAAGAACATGCAAAAGTATGGTTTAAACTGTTACATGATGGAGAAGTTAAAGACACTTTAACCAACTTGGGTGAAGCTATCGATGCTGAAGAATATGAATGGTCTGACATGTATGCAAATTTTGCCGTTGAAGCCCGTGAAGAAGGTTTTGACGATATTGCAGATTTGTTTGAACTGACCGCAAATATTGAAAAAGCCCATGAAAACAGGTACAAAAGATTTGTGGAAAACATTGAAAATGGCAGTGTATTCAAAAAATCAGATGTAATTACCTGGAAATGCGGCAACTGCGGTAACTTGTATGTTGGAAAAAGTGCGCCTGAAGTTTGTCCGATGTGTAATCATCCTCAGGGACACTATAGAAAATTAGTTTTAAGTTATATTTAATCTAATTTCTTTTTATTTTTTATTTTAAAAAAAGAAGGTTTAATAGCTATTTGTTGCTAGCTATTAATTTACGGGCTGCTTTTAAGTCAGTACTATATATGTGGCCTGATGTGGAGTGGTAATGGACTCCTCCGAAGTTAAGTTTCTCACCCATTATCTCTTTATTAACTTCATCTTTCATTTTTATTCCGAGATATGTGATAAAGAACATGTTGGAATAGAATGCTCCGTAAATATCGTTACTTCTGAATATGCAGTGGATTGTCAATTCATTATCACGAACAATGCATTGCAGGAACTGTAAACATGGGATGTCTTCCTCTTCAGCATCTTCTATTGGATTTATTGTTACGGCTACCGCACGGTTTGATCCGGTTGCGGTTAGGATTCTTTTTTTCATGCTTTCAAACTGGTCAACATCAAAATGTGCAAAGATACGGTTTGGGTAGGTGTATACGAATCCCTGGGTGTTATTGATAATTTCAGGGTCTTCCACTGACCTTACATATTCGTATAATGCATCGCTTTTTATTGGACATCCTTCAATGTCAAATCTGCCTGATTTAATGTCTGATAGCATCATATCTGTGGTGTAATTTTGATATTTTGCTCTGAATTTTAGGTCTAGAGGGTCATCTATTATATAGAAGTTTCCTAAACTTTCCTTTAAATGGTGATTACTGTCTTTATAAGTTTCTTTTCCTTCTTTTAGAATTTTATTAACGAAATCCAAATAACATTGATTAATACTTAACATCTTAAACAATCCTTTATATTGTTGTTATATTTGTTTTTTGAATTATTAAAATTTAGCGTTTATAAAAAAATAAGAAATAAAATGTAATGGGGAGCCATTACATTGCTATTTTTTGACTGTATTGTACATCAATTCAAACAGTTCAAGAGCTTTGTTTGTTGAATCTTGATCGTTAATGTTTTCAGGTATTTCATAAACGAATGTAGGGTAACCTGCATATGCAATCGGATTTGAAACAAGTGTTGCAGATGTTGCTTTGATTGGTTGGGATACATCTCTCGGGAAGTATCTAAAGTCACTTGAATTTGCTATTTTCTGTGAAATTTCAACAGATGCTTTGTCCATTGCAGGTGTGGCCAGGTAAAATCCTTCGCCATATCCTTCAATATGGGAATGACTGATAATTACCGCTTTTGCCTTGGTATTATTAATGTCCGGAACTATGTAGTCATGGACCAGGCTTTCACCATTGTCACGGCTTTGCTGATAATCATCAGGATTTTTGGTTACATTAACGTGATATACTGTAAATTTGACGTCATGTTTTTCGGCAAATTCCTTTGCAGCTTTGATTTCCGGTTCAATGGCTAATTTTTCTCTTGGATGAATACCTGCAATTAAAACAAGTTCTGTATCGGAATTTTGGTTTCCGTAAACAATTTTATCTATGCTTCCCAAATCATTTTCCCAGTGATTGACGTTGGAACTTGAATTATGGGAATTGAAATCAAACAGGAATACTGAAGAAATTATAGCTAAAAGTACAATTATTATAATAATCTTTATTTTATTATCCATAATTATTCACCTTTATATATCATTTATTGAAACTTAAATTTAATTCTTTCTTTCAAAAGTAATTTACTTATATAAATTGAATTAAATTATTAATTAGATAATTTGTATAGTAGGCGATTCAATGAGTGAAGAAAAGCTGGATATGTTGATAGAACTTAATAAAAAAATAGTCAGGCAAAACGATGAAATAATTGATTTGCTTAAGCAGTTAAACGGCAGTGATAAGAAAACTTCCCATGAAGAGGAAGTGGAATTACCGCAAAAAGAAGAAGAAACTGTTGTAAAGGATGTCAGTGAACATTTTTCAGCTATTGAGTTAAGTGAAGGGGAAGTTTTATTTGTAGCCAATAGTCAGGACAATCAGATTGATATTTACAGGTTAAGTGTTAAAGAGTCTGATGAACTTAAGGTTAGTCCTCCCCAAATTGAAAATGAAATTCAAAATAATTTTGATGACATAAATTATGAAATAACGCTTGATAATTTAACTGGAAGTAGCATAACTAGTCAATTTAAAACACCATTGCTTGTAGCAATTGAAAGCTTGAATAATAAAAGTGCAATCCCGTCTGATGTATGTATACTTGATGATGAAGTTTTTGTAAATTTGCCTGATATATTGAGGGTTGCTATAGAAAGTGGTGCAAAAACTATTTATTCATCCATTAAAAATTCAATGGCAGTACTTCAGGCACCCCCTATGATAATGGATTATTTAAATTTCTATAAAAACAATGATGATTTGCTTCAAAGATTATTTTAAAAAAAGAAATGTTTGTGAGTTTTAAAAACTCACTTAAGCATTTTCAGTCATTATGGGAACGACCTGTTTTTTACGTGAAACCACACCTTCCAAAAGTGCAGTATTGTCTTTCAGTTCAACACCGTAGGCTTTTTCAACTAAGCTTGCATCTTTACCTAAAACGATTACCTGTGAATTGCTGTTAACGATGTCTGTTATTAAAAGCATGAATAAATCCAAATCTTCTTTTTCAATGATTTTTTCAATTCCTGCTTCCAATTCATCTTTCATTTCCAAAACATCAGGAATGCTTGCAGTATTGACCTGATTTACAATGGATTTAACATCTTTAAAGTCAATTTGTTTAGCATCAAGAGCTAAAATTTCGTCAACGGTAAAGCTTGAAAGGTCAGTTCCCGCTTTTAACATTTCCAAACCGTATTCTTCATAATCTACATCAGCTATTTTAGCCAATTCTTCTACTGCTTTTTTATCGTCATCAGTTGTGGTAGGTGATTTTAAAAGCAGGGTATCGGAAATAATTGCGGATAACATTAAATGAGCAATTTTAGGTTGAATTTCAACATTATTTTCATTGAATAATTTACATAATATTGTTTCAGTGCACCCTACAGCTTCAGCTCTGTAAAATAATGGATATGAGGTTTCAAGAGCTATTTTGTGGTGATCAACCACTTTTTTAATGTTCATGTTTTCCAAATTGTCAATTGATTCGGATGGACTGTTGTGGTCTACTAAAATTACATCGCTGCCTTCATCAAGGGATTCGATTAATTCAGGTGCTTCAATATCTAAATAATTTAAAACAAATTCGGTTTCTTTGTTAATATTACCTAATCTGCATGCAACAGCATTCTCGTTTCCAAGTTGCTTTTCCAATTCACACATAACTAAACTTGATGTGATTGTGTCTGTATCTGGACTTTTGTGTCCGAAAATATAAGTCTTATCCATATTATCACTTTGAATTTTTATAATCATTTATTAGTATGTATTTATAAATTAATAAATAATGTCATTTTTGGATAGCTATTTCAAATATTTAAAAAGTGCTTTTGTTGAACATAAATACTTATTGATTTTTACAATAGTATTTGCCGCATCATGCTGGATTGGCGCATATTTCCTTGCAGATTATATCTTCACTCCATATGAACTGGCCGATTTGGCTTATCTTTCTCAGGAAACACAGTTTTCATTTATGGATATGATGATTATCATTATCAATAACTGTTATATTAATGTGGTGAGCTATATTGAAGCAATATTTTTATGTATTGGGCCTGTATATGACATGACTCTTAATATCGGAATGTCCGGTATTGTTTCAAGAGCAACTGAAATGGCATGCGGTGATCCATTTTTATTTTTAAAATTGACCTGTCTTCATGGATTTTTTGAGGATGCATCCACTGTTTTAAACAGTTTTGCAGGATTTCTGTTGTTCTATTTTATAATTAAATCTATTAAGGATATATTCAAGCCTTCCCAACATTTGGCCAATGGAGCAATTACCAATTCTCTTGAAATCAATAAAAAACTGCTATATCAGTCATTGGCCGTGTTTGTCCTGGGCTTTTTTGTCATGATATTTGCCGGATTTTTGGAAGAATACATCAGCATACCATTCGGTAATATGATTGCTTATCTTTTTTAAAAGTTATTTAACTTTTTTTGTTTTTGTACAGTAAAATTTTAAATAACGGATGTCTGTTTAATTTTTTTTCCCAGTTAGAAAATTATTTTTATAACAAAAACTAATATAATCTCATGGTCAAAGTAAGTATTTTGGGTGCAACTGGTGTAATCGGAAAAAACGTTGCATTCACCCTGGCGAGAGCCGACACCGTTGATGAAATTGTTTTATTTGCAAGAGAAGGAAGTATAGATAAGGCTAAGGGTGAATCCTTTGATATGTATGATGCGCTAGCTGCAGAGGATATTGATTGTAAATTAACTCCTTCAACACATTATGATGATATAAAAAATTCCAGTATTGTATTAATTACAGCAGGCACTCCAAGAAAAGAAGGAATGACTAGAATGGATTTAGCCATTCCAAATGCGGAAATTGTAAGAAATTATGCAGAAAAAATTGCAGTTCATGCTCCGGATTCCATTATATTGATAGCTACAAATCCTGTTGATGTCATGACCACAGTTGCTCTTGAAGCATCCGGTTTTGACAAAACAAGAGTTATTGGAATTGGAAACCACCTGGATTCTTTAAGGCTTAAGACATATTTTTCAAGACAGATTAATATCAACAGTTCAGAAGTCCACACAAGGGTTATCGGTGAGCATGGAGATCATATGGTTCCTTTGTTAAGTTCAACAACCATTGGTGGTATTCCATTGAAGTATTTCGTTCAGTCTGTGGATATGGATATTCCAAGATTAATTAATCGTCTCAGAAAAGCGGGAAATACTATTATATCCAAAAAAGGCGCAACAGAATATGGTCCCGCATTTGCTATTTCAAATTTAATTTCAACTATTTTAACTGACAGCCATAAGATTTTAACCGTCAGTACATATTTGAATGGTGAAATTGTCGGTGTTAAGGATGTATCTTTAGGTGTTCCTGTTGTTTTATCCAAAAAGGGAATAGCTATGATTGTTCCGATTCATATGAATGATTATGAGGAAGAAAAATTTAAAGCAGCTGCTGAATTTGTAAGGCAGTCTACTGAAGAAGTTAAAAAGAGCTTTAAATCTCAATGAATTTGACTTCAATTTCTTTTTCTATTTTTAGTACTGCAACGGATTTTGATGCTCTTCCGGGATTGATCAGATAGATTTTCTTGATTTTTTCAAAATTGGGGCTGTGTGTATGGCCGCTTACAACAATATCTGCATTGTTTTTCAATCCGAATTCATACAGGTCTTTAATCTTATCTCCGTGTACCAGAACAATAGTTTTTCCGTTGGCATTAATTGTTTCACTTTTATTTAAATCTAATTCATCATTATTTCCAAGAACCGCCGTAACAGGCGCAATTTCGGATAATTCATCCAATACCTTTTGTGATGTAATGTCTCCTGCATGAAGTATCAAATCGACATTTTCAAATATTTCAAATATTTTTTCATTAAGTTTTCCCTTTTTGGGTGATATGTGTGTGTCTGAAATCAGTCCAATTATCATATTAATCAGTTACTGCAGTTCAATTAAAATAATTTGGTTCCGCTGATTTGCTGGCTGACAATATTTCCTATATGTGGTGTAATGAAACCTTCTATTAATGCAGCTATTGCAAACAAGACTATGGCCAGTAACAGCAGGACTATCGCATGTTTTAATGTTTTTTTGTTATTTTCATATCCTTCTTTCAGTGTATTTTTATTGATTTTGTCCCTGATTACTCTGAATATAAACAGAAATAATAATATTCCTGCAACGTCACTGCAGAAAAATGCCGGAATTTCAAGTATTCCGTGGGGAACTATCAATGCCAAAAATATCGCTAGGCTTGGAATTGATTTAACGGTATATCCTGCCATAAATCCTATTGTAAAACCGTTAGTGAATATTGAAATTATAGCGTAAATTCCAAATATTATTGAGCCAAAAAAGACCATAACCGCTGTAGATTCATTATGTATCATTATATCCCATGCATTAATTGATGATGCGCCTCCTTCAACACCCATTGCCTGTTTAAGTATAGGCATTAAATATGATGCAATATCATCTGCAAAAATACATCCTATAATAAATCCTATAATAAAAAGAACAGTTAATATTTCAAAAATTCTTTTATTTTCAACTAATGCTTCTTTAATTTCATTTTTAATATTCATTAGTTTATTTTAGGGTTTTTCTGATATATAAAGTTAAACTTATATAGTTGAGTTATACATAACATATTAACATGAAAAAGATATTTTTAATATTTCTATGTTTATCCGTATTCCTTGTAGGCATGTCATTCGTATCTGCAAAGGAGGATACTCATTTTGAAATAGAAAAAGATTCTTCAGGTTATGCTGCAATAGTGAGTTTAAAGGATTCAAATAATAATCCTGTTCCTAATGTAAAGTTTACAATTAAAATAACAAAACCTAATGGTGCCGTTAGGAATGTGGGTACAAAATCACTCAATAAAACCGGACAAAACATATTTTTCCTGGGAAGCACTAAAGGGGATTATGTATTGCATGTTGAATTTAAGGGAAACAGTAACTACAATCCTAGTTCCTTTACAAAAACAATATCAATGACATCCGGAAACAACAACCGCGGATCCATATACAATTATTATGATAATCATAACTATGGAGATAGTTTAAGAATGGATGAATATATCTATGATAACTATTGGGACGAAGAGATATATGACAATCCGAGAAATTATGACGGTGAAGGTTATTGATGGACAGATATAATGTAGGGATTGCCTTAAATGTGCTTTTGGTTGTACTGGAAGTAATTGCATTAATACAGTATTGGAATGCTAACGGCAGTCTCAACTTTATATATTATACTATAGATTCCAACATTTTTGTTCTGATAGCTTCAGTTTTATATCTGATTACTCGAAAAAACGTTCCAAAAGCAGTTCAGCTGGTAAAATATTCATCTGCATTATCCGTACTGATAACCTTTTTAATTGTTGTATTTGTCCTGTATCCGATGTCTAACTTTGATTTTGAATTTCTGTTTTTGAAAGATTCCGCTTTTTTATTGCATGTTGTATGTCCTGTTATGGCCACGGTATCATTCCTGTTTTTTGAAAAAAGCAGTCTTGACAACAGCTTTAAAAATAATTTGAGATCTTTGTACTTTACAATAGTATATGCTATTGTTCTGATTAGTCTGAATATATTAAAAGTAGTTTCTGGACCATATCCATTTTTGAAAGTTTATGAACAGCCGGTTTTCATGACTGTTTTATGGCTAGCCGGTATTTTAGCTTTTGCTTTCATATTGTCCAGAATACTGATGAAATTAAATGAAATAACCAGATATTAATATTAATTCTTTCTAATGCCGTTGATGAAATCAATTATTGCATCAACAGTCTCTTTTTGCTGCTGTGTGGAATTGATGCTAGCGTTTCCGTCACCCTGCATGATTCCAAAATTGGCAAATTGGCAATGATTTGCCCCATCAATAATGTGTTCAGTAAAATTGCTGCCCATTAATGTTTTTGATTCATTGTAAGTTTTCAAATTCAATATTTTGTCGTTTGATCCGTAGACTGATAAGACAGGAACGTTAACTTTTTCTGAAGGATAAGCCGCAAGAAGCACCAGTCCGTCAACATTATGTTTTGAGGCGTAGCTGGATGCCATGGAACCTCCCAAAGAGTGTCCTGACATAATGTAGTGACTGTAGTTTGTAGTGTTTATTATCTCATTTGCAGAGTCTGTTCCTAAAAATGCCAGATTGAAAGGCATTTCTACAAGATATGCATCGACACCATTTTCCGCCAGTTTATTCATCAAAGGCAAATATGAAGTATATTCTATTTTGGCTCCAGGATAAAAAATCAGTGCAGTATCATTTCCCGGTCCGTCAATGAAAAGACCATTACTGACTTTGCTGACACTGACATTTCCGCTTCCGTTGATATAGCTTAAACTTGTGTCATCTGCATGATAATAGTCATTAACATAATATATGAAGTATCCAACAACTAATAACAAAATAACAATTATGGCAATATATCTTTTTTTCATGGTTTAACCTTTAATTAAATTAATGAATAAATATCCAAGGGACGTCAAAAGAACAATTAACGCAAAAACATTTGCAGAGCCTATGTACAATGGCACCTGCAGAATAATGCATAACAGACAGATTCCGTTTAAAACCAAAAGATACAAATTGTTGAATTTGTCGTAGGACTTATTGCAGATCATAGCTATTGAAATTATAACCGCCAATATTAATGCAACATAAATGTTGAACAGTCCGCTTATGTAAAAAGAAGCTATAACTATAGCAATTCCAGGAATAGGAAAACCTATAAATCCTTCAACCTTATCGGATATTACATTATATCTTGTTAACCTTAAGACTCCACAGATAACGATAAATAAAGAAACAATAATTGTCGGAACAATTAGATAACTTGCATTGGCTAAACTGAATGCATATAAAAATATTGCAGGAGCAATGCCGAATGAAACGATGTCTGATAATGAGTCAATATTTTTACCGAATCCATATTCATCAATTCTATTGGTTTTACGGGCAACTAATCCGTCAGCTGAATCAAATAACAGTGAAAATATCATAAAAATAGCTGCAAGGTAGAAATTGTGATTTATGGATAGGAGTGCAGATAGAAATCCGCATGTCATGTTCATTAGTGATATTAAGTCTGATATTTCAATAAATTCTCGTATTTCCGTATTCATTGTATTAATATTTGAATGGTATAATTTATATAATTAGTGAATTGATAGTTACATATATGAAAATTTGTATGTATGGATCCGGAAGTAAGAAAACACCAAAAGAATACACTGATGTCGGTTATAAGTTAGGTGCTGAAATTGCCAAAAAAGGCCACAGTTTAGTTTTTGGTGGTGGAAACGATGGTATGATGGGTGCCGTTGCATCAGGTGCCTTTGATAATGGCGGTGAAATAATAGCAATTTCTCCTTATTGGCTTAAGGAATTTGATGATAAATTTAAAAATTATTCTCAGAGTATTGAAACCAGTTCCATGGATGAGAGAAAAAAACTCTTTTTGGAAAAATCCGATGTCTTTGTTATATGTCCCGGAGGATTCGGTACATTGGATGAATTGTTTGAAGTTTTGACTTTGAAAAATTTACACAGACACTCAAAAAATATTATCCTTTTCAATATAAATCATTTCTATGATGATTTGATTTCAATTCTTGGCGAAATGCATGATGACGGTCTGATTCGTGAAGGGGCCCTGAATATTTTTGACGTTGCAACTACTGTTGAGGAAGTCTTTCAATTAATATATTAATAACTTGTACACATATTTTAATTAATGGCTGATTTGAAAAATTTCCTTAAACTAATTATTATATTTATTGCTATATTGTTTGTTTTAGCTTTTATAGGTGGGGCAATATATAATTTAACTGCTCCGCCAAGTTTTGCAAATTATAATGATAATGTTACTATTGATATCGGCCAGGACGGTTATCTGACAGCCCATATTGACAAGTCCCTGGAATATAAAAGTGAAAATATTGCTGATGGTGAAGTAAAGACTGATTCTAATTTTATTTTAAAATGGGCTCATGCACGAAATATCAGCTATGTTAATGATGTGGCTAAAAAAGGCTATGTGATTGTTTGGAAAGCCACGCCTCAGGAAATGAACCTTGATATAAATGATACTCGTGTAATCTCCTATGATTATGGAAGCATATTTAATCAGAATCATATGTTTGCCGTATATTATCTGCAATATAATCCTCAAAACTCTATGGTATACGGAATAATACTGGACCATAATAGTATAAATTATGATTTAAGCGATTTGCTTTATGATATATTGGGATTGAACAAATCAGTTATAAAATATCATGAATATTATCCTCCTTCCTCATCTTCCTCAAGCCGTTATGGCGGTGTTGACAACTCTCCCCATTCGATTGCACGCAGTGATCCTGACTGGTATTATGACCACTATGACTATGGGGACTATGATGATATTGATGAGTATCTGGAGTCTCAGGGATACGATTGAAAAGAATTATTAATGGCTATTTATAAAAAGATTATTATGGGTTTAGGTTCATTTTTTAAAAGAAATAAAGATAAGGAAGAGGAAAATGTTGAATCACACATTGAAATTAACACTGATGATTGTAACGGTGCAGATTGTGAAAAATGTGTTATAGCCTGTCCGAATAATGTTTTAATTAAGCAGGGTGATGATACAGTAGTCAGAAATCCTTTGACTTGTAAGCACTGTAAGGTTTGTGAAGCAATCTGTCCGAATGATTGCATTTTTGTTAACTGATACTTTATTTGAGAAATAATTTTTTTCATCTTTTTTAATTTTAGGAATACCTAAATATTTATACTATTAATGATAAATTAATATTAAAATTATTCGGGAGTTTGTTATTTTGAGAGCTAGACATGGTGCAGGTCATGCTATAGGTGGTCTTCCTTATGAAATATTCAACTTTTTAGGTTCCAGTTTTACAAGACCTCGTGGTGAAGTTGAACCTGTTGGAAAAAAATGTAATTTGTGTAAGAAATGTCAATTTGAATGCAGAAGACATGCTATTTATATTGATAAGAAACGTAAGATATGGACATTGTATCCTAATAGATGTAATCTCTGTCTTCAATGTGTTGGCAAATGTCCTACTAATGCATTAACTGTAGTTAGAAAATAACTACTTTTTTTTATTTTTACTTATTTTTGCAATTGATTTTAATTGAATTTGGGACTTTAATATCTCCGTCTATATGTTGTGGGTAAATTATTATTAAATTATTTGCAACTGTTTTTATACGAACTTTTTTTCATGGAGGTATTTTAATGAAAAATAAAAGATCACTGAAAAAAAGACCTGAAAAAGAAGATATTAACCAAACGCCAAGAAATATTTGTCCGGAGTGTAATTCAACAGATTTGGATTACAATCATTCAAGAGCAGAAGTAACATGCAAACACTGCGGCCTGGTAATAGATGAAAATATTATAGACCATGGTCCTGAATGGAGAGCATTTAATAGTGAACAACGTGATTCAAGAACACGTACTGGTGCACCACTGAAAAATGGAATTCACGATTTCGGTTTAGGTACTGATATTGATTGGAAAAACAATAATATATCACCTAAAAATATTGCCGGCTATTACAGAATGAGAAAATGGAACAAAAAACTTAGGATTTCAGGTTCAAGGCAACGCAATCTTGCTTTTGCATTATCCCAGATTGATAGGAAATGCTCTAATTTGGGTTTGCCAAGAAATGTTCGTGAAAATGCATCTTTAATTTATAGAAGAGCATTAGAAAACAGGCTGATTATGGGTAGAACTGTTGAAGGTGTAGTTTCAGCCTCAATATATATTGCATGCAGGGAATGCAGCATACCAAGAACGCTGGATGAAATTGCAGAAGAATCCAGTGCCAGCAGAAAAGATATCGGCAGAATTCACAGGTCATTGTCACGTGAGCTGAAAATCAAGTTAACTCCAACTTCCGCTGCAGATTACATTCCAAGATTTGCAACAGAACTGGAATTATCCAATGAATCACAGGTAAAAGCTATTAAAATTGCCGAAGAATCCAAAAGTGAAGGATTAACCAATGGGAAAGGACCAAGCGGAATAGCTGCTGCTGCCTTATATATTGCATCCCTGATGGTTAATGAAAGGAAAAGTCAAAAGGATATAGCTGAAGTTGCTGGAGTAACAGAAGTAACTCTAAGAAACCGTTATAAAGAAATGTCAGAAAACTTGAATCTTGCAGTAATTTAAAAAAATAAGAATAAGATGCTATTTTTCTGCAAGAGTCCAATAACATCTTTTAGGTGAAACAATTGTTTCATCTTTTTTTAATTCTTTCATGATTTTATCGACTTCTTTTTTCTCAACGCCAGAAATTTCACTAACTTTTTTAGCGTTTAGCGGTTCTTCTGAGTTTTTGAATGCTTCAATTACCTTTTCTCTGTCATCCATAATATCACCGTTATTGATTATATTATGTGTGAACTTTTAATTAATCTTTTTTAATATTTATTACCTGAAAAGAAGAGGTGAACATCTTAATAATTCAATAATTTTAAATGTTAAGCTATCATATAAATTCTTTTTTTGAGAAAGAATATATGTAATTAATTAAAAAGTTATTATTGATGTGATAATATGGGTGACATGTGGGGATTGACAGCAAGAGGAATCTGTGAATTTGAAGGAAAGATTTTGCTTTTAAAAGTAAGGTCAAAATCAAGTCATGATGCGGAAAAATGGGAAATTCCCGGAGGAAAAGTTAAAAAAGGCGAATTTTTTGACCAGGCCTTAAAAAGGGAGTTTATGGAAGAGACTGGTCTTGAAATAAATATTGATTCATTGTATAATGTTATTCAAAATGAGTATACTGCATGCAAAACCAATGAAAAAATAAAATCAGTTCAGCTGATTATGAAGGTATCATCCGGAACTGATGAAGTTAAAATCAGTGCTGAACACGATGACTACAAATGGTTTACACATGAGGAATTAAAGGAATTGATTGACAAGAAACTGCTTTCAAAAGCGGCGATGAACTCATTTGATGAAGTTAAATTAGGAGGGAAAGTATGATTTGTCCAAGTTGCGGAAGCTGGGTAGATGAAGGAGATCCTGTATGTCCTAGCTGCGGAGCATATTTTAGTGATGTTAAAGAAGAATATACATGTCCAAACTGCCATAGGACGTTTACTCTCGATTGTTATGATACGAATTGTATGTTTTGCGGAGCTCCGATTAAAAGAGAAGATGATTTCTATTAGATGAATAGTTATCTGTTTTTTTAAATATCAATCAAAAATATTAATTAATTATAATTGACATATAGCATATTATCAAGATTATTTTACGGAGATTGAAAATGATATATTCAAATGAAGTAGAAAATATGTGTCCCGTTGCAAAAGGAGCAAATCACGGGCCTGCACCAATACCTGAAGAGGGTAAATGGGTCAAATCAAAAGAAATATCTGATATTTCAGGTTTGACACACGGTATCGGCTGGTGTGCACCTCAGCAGGGATGCTGCAAATTGACTTTAAACGTTAAAGATGGTATTATTGAAGAGGCATTGGTTGAAACCATTGGATGTTCCGGTATGACTCATTCAGCAGCCATGTCTGGTGAAATTCTAATCGGAAAAACTATTTTGGAAGCTTTAAACACTGATTTGGTTTGTGATGCAATTAACACTGCTATGCGTGAGCTGTTCCTGCAAATAGTTTATGGTAGAACCCAGTCTGCATTTTCAGAAGGAGGTCTTCCTATTGGAGCAGGCCTTGAAGACTTGGGTAAAGGCCACAGAAGCCAGGTTGGAACAATATATTCAACCAGCAAGAAAGGGCCAAGATATCTGGAACTGACTGAAGGTTACATTACTGAAATTGGCCTTGACGAAGATGACGAGATTATAGGATACAAATATATCAATTTAGGCATAATGCTTGATGGCATTAAGGATGGTGTTGACCCGTTAGAAGCAATTGAAAATGCGACAGGTCAATACGGAAGATTTGATGATGCAGTCAAGACAATTGATCCTAGAAAAGAGTAGATATGGGTGGAATTATGAGTTTATTTGAAAGTTATGAAAGAAGAATCGACCAGATACTTCCTGTATTAAACAAATATGATATTAAGGATTTGGATGAAGCTAAACAAATCTGTCTTGATAAAGGTTTCGACCCATATGAAATCGTTAAGGGAGTTCAGCCAATCTGCTTTGAAAATGCCTGCTGGGCCTATACTGTCGGAGCTGCAATAGCTGTTAAAAAAGACTGCGTAAAAGCTGCTGATGCCGCATCAGCTATCGGTGAAGGATTGCAGTCATTCTGTATTCCAGGCAGTGTTGCGGATGACAGAAAAGTGGGTTTAGGTCACGGTAACCTTGCATCCATGCTTTTAAGTGATGAATCAAGTTGTTTTGCATTTCTTGCAGGACATGAAAGTTTTGCAGCAGCAGAAGGAGCAATTGGAATTGCAAACTCTGCAAATCAGGTAAGGGATGAACCTTTAAGAGTTATTTTAAATGGTTTAGGAAAAGATGCCGCTTTAATCATTTCAAGAATCAACGGATTCACTTATGTTCAGACTGAATTTGACTATTTCACCGGTGAAGTTAAGGTAGTGCGTGAAAAGGCTTACTCTTCAGGTGAACGAGCTAAAGTCAGATGTTATGGGGCAGATGACGTGCGTGAAGGTGTTGCAATCATGCATCTTGAAGGTGTTGACGTATCAATTACAGGTAACTCAACCAATCCTACCAGATTCCAGCATCCTGTAGCTGCAACATACAAAAAGGAATGTATTGAACAGGGCAAAAAATACTTCTCTGTTGCATCAGGCGGAGGAACCGGAAGAACCTTGCACCCGGATAATATGGCAGCAGGACCTGCATCCTACGGTATGACTGATACTATGGGAAGAATGCATTCAGATGCACAGTTTGCAGGATCATCATCAGTACCGGCACACGTTGAAATGATGGGATTAATAGGAATGGGTAACAATCCTATGGTTGGAGCAAGTGTGGCTGTTGCTGTTGCTGTTGAAAAAGCTATGAATAAATAGGGATTTTTCCCTTATTTCTATTTTTTTGGAGAATATCCATGAGACTTGTTGTTCAAAGAGTTACCAGTTCCAGTGTTGAAGTTGACAATAATATTGTCGGTCAGATTGACGCAGGATTAATGGTTCTGGTCGGTTTCGGATTGAATGATACAACTAGGGAAGTTGATTATCTGGCCCGCAAGTTAATAAAGCTTAGAATTTTTGCAGATGAAAATGGGCGCATGAACAAATCCGTAAAAGACATTGGCGGTAAACTATTGCTTGTTCCCCAATTTACTTTATATGGAAAAGTTAAAAAGAACAGACCTTCATTTCACAAAGCATTAAACCCTGATGATGCAACAAAACTGTTTGATTATTTTGTAGAAAAATGCAGTGAAGAGATTGAGGTTGAAACCGGAGAATTCGGTGCATATATGAAAGTTGACTTGCTGAATGATGGTCCGGTTACAATACTTTTGGAAAAAGAGTTTGAGGATGATTGAATGGAATTTGATGACGTTTTGTTGAAAAGAAGAAGTGTTCGTAAATTCACGAATGATGAGGTTACTAAAGATCAATTAAATGACATTTTGCAGGCAGGTCTTTTGGCACCAACCAGCATGAACAGAAAGCCATGCAATTTTTTAGTTGTTTCAAACAAAAACATTTTAAATGAATTGTCTCATGTTAAAGCCCATGGTGCTGACTTTTTAAAAGATGCAAATAAGGCTATTGTTGTTATTGCAGATACTTTAACTGCAGATACATGGATTGAAGACTCATCAATTGCACTATCATTCATGCATTTGAAGGCAACTGATATCGGTGTTGGAAGCTGCTGGATTCAAACACATTTAAGAAAGTCTGCTGATGGTGAAGACTCAGAAAAACTGGTTCGAGATATAGTTAAAATTGATGATTATTTCAGAATTGTTGGAATTCTCGCTTTAGGCATTCCTGATGGTGAAGTTAAAGCTCATACTTTAGATGATATTGATAAAGATAAAGTACACTTTTTAGTTTAGAAAATAGTTATTGTTCTGCTATTTTTTGGATTTCTGTTATAGGGATGTTTGTTTTTTCTGCGATTTCTTTAGGGGTCATTGATTTTAGTAATTCTTTTATAATTTCTATTTTTCCTTCTTTTTTTCCTTCTATTTTTCCTTCTTTTTTTCCTTCTATTCTTCCTTCTTTTCATTTTAAAAATTCTGATTTTTGGTATTTTTTCATTTTTATCAACTTGGGGGGGTATTGTTTTTTTTTAGGGTGATGGTTTTTAAAGTATTATTGGGAATTGTTATTGTTCTGCTATTTTTTGGATTTCTGTTAGTGATATGTTTGTTTTTTCTGCGATTTCTTTAGGGGTCATTGATTTTAGTAATTCTTTTATAATTTCTATTTTTCCTTCTTTTCTCTGTATTTTCCGTATTCTTCTTGCCATTTGAAAAATTCTGATTTTTGAGATTTTTCCACATCAATCATCTCCATTAATTCATTTCTTTTTTCTAGATTCTTGATATATTTATCTATGTTTAACCACATTGTTGCCTGCAATTTTGTTCTGTTTTCTGCATTGATTTTCCCGTTTTTGATGAGGTTACATAATTCTTCTAAAACAATCTCTGGTTTTTTAGTGTTTTTCATATCTGGGATGGTTTCAATTATTGCACAGTCATGTGAGGTTAATTCTTTGTTGTCATTGACTTTCTTTTTTATATTATTTAAATGTTCATCTCCATTTATTTTTTTCATTTCCAGCAGAATTGGCTTATGTGTCGTTGTTCCAATCTGTTTTTCATAAAATTTGTTATTTTCAGACAGTGCTATTATCAGGCTGTAGATATCATTGTCATATTTGCAGATTAGACCTTTTGCATAATTCCATGTTTTTTCAAGTGTATTTTCAGTTACGGATAAAGATTCGAATTCAATATCATAGATGTTTCCGGATTCGCATTCCACCACAAAATCCAGTCTTTTGTTTGAGAATTTTTTGTCGATTTGTTCCGTTGGCAATACATGAATCACCTTTTCCTCAATTCCGCACAAATCAAAGATATACTGAACATGGTTAATTAGAGAAAGCTTGTATTTGATATCGCTGTTATGATAGATTTTCCTATCAAATTTAGTCATTCAATCCCTCCTTTTGGTTTTTCTTAAATATTATTATAATTAATGATTATTTTAAGGGTTTTTGAACTGCGATTAGTCGCTTGTGTGATTTTTTACAACATTTAAATAATAGTTTCATAATTAACTGTTTCAAAAGAAACATTTATATTATACTAAAATCAGATAATTAATCGGTGAAGATTATGGGTGATGAAATTTTTCAAGCGATTAATGATAATTCTCCTATAATAGCTTGGATTCATAATATTTCTCTAAATCAACAAAAATATTTAAAATCTAAAATTAAAAACTATGATTTCGGCCATAATGTCCGTTATCTGATGTTTATCTATGATAATCCCAACTGTTCTCAGGAAGATCTGGTCAATATGTTTTGCCAGAGCAAGGGAAACATTGCCAAAATCCTGAAAAAGTTTGAGGATGTGGGATACATAAAAAGAGAAATCAATCCTCAAAACCGTCGCAAATATATGCTTAACACTACTGATAAGGCAAATGAACTGATTCCGGAATTCAGACAGATTTCTAAAGACTGGGACAGGGCAGTAGGTTTGACGGATGAGGATGAGGAGTTTAAAAACAGGCTAAGAGAAATTGCCATAAACGGCATGAAACTGCTGGAGGATTCACAATGAAATTCGATTCTGAAGCATCAGTAGTTATCGTTTCATTTCTCACTTCATTTTTTTCAGTATTTCTGGCTGCAGGGATAGTCATTGGGGTTCCGTCTATTGCAAGTGATTTTGGAATGAATAATATAGTTCAAAACTGGATTATTACGATTGCACTTCTTGTCGTTGCCGTTTTCACGCTTCCGGCAGGTCAGATTTCAGGTAAATTCGGCGTGAAAAAATCCCTGATAGTCGGAGTTCTGGTTTTTCTTTTTGCTTCAATTGGTGCCTGTATGTCATTTTCTGCTGAATCCTTTTTGTTTTTCAGAGTCATTCAGGGTATAGGTGGCGCATTTTTAAATGTTGCGGCTATGGCAATGGTTGTACAGGCAATAAAACCTGAAAAAAGAGGACAGGCTTTGGGCTTTACAGTAACTGGTGTTTATCTGGCTGGATCATTGTCTCCGGTTATCTGCGGATTTCTGGTTTATAATTTCGGCTGGAGGTCTATGTTTTACTTTGTAATTCCGTTTTTAGTTCTTTGTATTGTACTTATGATTTGGAAAATCCCTGGGGACTGGAAGACATATGAAAAGGATAAAATAGATTCTGTAGGATATCTCATATATGGACTGGGCATTTTACTTTTTATTTATGGATTTACAAGCCTTATGAATACTACAGGAATTCTGTGTACTGTTTCAGGTTTTATCTTGCTGACAGTCTTTGGATATTATGAGACCAGAGTTGATACTCCCGCATTCAATATGGGTCTTTTTAAGAATATGAAGTTCACTTCTTCAAACATTGCCGCACTGTGCAGTTATCTTTCTATAGCGGCAATAACAACTATTCTGAATTATCATTTCCAGTATGTCCGGGGATGGAATGCACAGATGTCAGGACTTATTTTAATTATCACTCCTATAATCATGGCATTTATGGCTCCGACATCAGGCAGACTGTCAGACAGGATTCATCCGCAGAAATTGGCTGCTGTCGGAATGAGCATTGCTACAGTAACCCTTGTGATACTGATATTTCTGGATGCCGATACTCCGCTTTATCTTATCGTCATAGCCATGATTCTTCAGGGTATAGGTATGGGAATGTTTACAAGCCCTAATACCAATGCAATAATGAGTTCAGTTCCTCCCAATGAGACTCCCAATGCTTCAGCGGCACAGTCTGCAATGAGAACGATTGGTCAGACCATGAGTCTGGGACTTCTTACTCTTGTATTTGCCTGGATTATGGGCAATCTTGAACTGTCATCCCAATATGCCGGCATGATTGTTCAAAGTTCTCAGATAGTATGCATAATATGTACCGCCATATGTATAGTTGCAATCTTTGCTTCACTGGTTGGAATAAAATCAAAAGATGAATTTAATACTAATATAAAATAATCATAAAAAAAGAGGGTGTAAAAATTGAAAATTGAATATGAAACTTATGTGGTATTGATATCATTTCTCACTTCATTTTTTGGAGTGTTTTTGTCAAACGGTATCATAATCGGAGTTCCTGCAATAGCCAATGACTTTGCTATGAACAATGTTATTCAGAACTGGATTCCAACAATATTTTTCCTGGTAATGGCAGTATTTACCGTTCCTGCAGGCCAGATTTCAGGAAAGTTCGGTGTCAAGAAATCATTGCTTATTGGAGTCTGCGTATTTTTATTAGGTTCTATCGGTGCAGCACTGTCCTTTTCAACAGAATCATTTATGCTGTTTCGTATAGTTCAGGGTGCCAGCGTAGCTTTTGTTAATGTGGCTGCAATGGCTATGGTAGTATCTGCAGTTAAACCTCAAAACAGGGGAAAGGCTTTAGGTTTTACTGTAACCGGGGTTTATCTTGCAACTTCCCTTTCTCCGGTTATCTGCGGATTTCTGGTTTATAATTTCGGATGGAGATCAATATTTTATTTGGTAATTCCATTCCTTGTACTTTGTATTCTTGTAATGATTTTGAAAATACCTCAGGAATGGAAGACCTATGAGAATGATGCAATCGACAAGTTCGGTTCACTTCTCTATGCTGTAGGAATTCTTCTTTTCATTTACGGATTCACTAACCTTATTAACAGCACAGGAATAATATTGACTATTGCAGGCATTATTCTGCTTGCGGTATTTGCAGTGTGGGAGTTAAGACAGACTTCACCCGTATTCAACATGAAGCTGTTTAAAAACACCAAGTTCACTTCATCAAATATTGCAGCATTATGCAGTTATCTGGCCATCATGGTTGTCACTACAATACTGAATTATCATTTCCAGTATGTCAGAGGATGGAATGCACAGATGGCAGGTCTGATACTGATTGTCACTCCAATCATCATGGCGATTCTTGCTCCAAATACAGGAAAGCTTTCAGACAGAATCCATCCGCAGAAACTGGCTGCTGTCGGTATGGCAATAGCCAGTGTGGCAATGTTTATACTTGTATTTCTGAATAATGAAATGCCCGTATATATGGTCGTTATTGCAATGATTCTTCAGGGTATAGGTATGGGACTTTTCTCAAGCCCGAACATGAATGCAATCATGAGTTCAGTTCCTCCAAAGGACGCTCCTACAGCTTCAGCTTCACAGGCGACCATGAGAACTATCGGCCAGACAATGAGTTTGGGTCTTTTGACATTGGTATTTGCTTTGGTAATGGGCAATTTGCCTTTATCAACCCAGTACGCTGACTTGATTGTCCGCTCTTCTCAGATGATTTGTATCATATCCATGTGTGCATGCATATTATCAATCTTTGCTTCACTGATTGGAATCAAGTCCAAGGACGAGTTCAACACTTCCCGACCAAATTAGAGGAGTTTTTTTTAAAATCCTTTTTTTCTTTTTTTTCAAACATAGCAAAAAATTCATGAAAATCCTGAATTATGGCAAGAAAAATGGACGTGTTGAAAGGCGAAAGTCCTAACAAAATGACAGTGCCATCATTTTAGTAAAATTTTATATTTAATTAATTCCAAAATTATTTATATATTGGAGGAATTTTTCATGAGAACTATAATTGTGGTTGATTGTCAGTCAACGAGTATTAACTTTATTGATGACATTTACAATAGACGTTATAATCCAATAGTATTGGAGCTGATACCTGATATTCATGATGATATTGATGGATACCGGCAAAAGATGGATTTGGAATATGAAAGGTCAGATTATGAATTTGAAGTAATACAGGAAAAGGAGTCCTATGAAGAGACTCTTGAAATGATTCGTGAACTTGATCCTTTGCTTGTTCTTGCAGGCAGTAATGATGGAGTGTTTTTAGCCACCAAATTATCATATGATTTGGATCTTTTGGGAAATCCCATAGAAAGCATTGATGCGATGTCTGTTTGGGAAGAAACCCAGAAAAGGCTTGCTGAAAATAATCTCAGATATATCAAATCAAAGGTCATCTTTTCACTTGGGGAAGCTATTGATTTTTATGACTGTGAAGATTTACAGGAAGTTGTCATAAAGCAGTTAAACAATGAAGACGAAAAAATATGTTTTAACAAACAGGAAATGATTGACTGTATTGAAATGTTTTTTGCCGAGTCTGACAGTCCCCTTTTGCTTCGCGAGCACATTGACGGTGAGGAATATATTGTCAATACCACTTCCAGTGACGGAATCCATCGAATAACCACCATCTGGAGATATGATAAGATAAGGACTCGTGATGGAAATTACATTTATGATGCCGCCGAATCTGTAAATGATTTATATATCGGAGAGGCTGAAATGATTGACTATGCATATGATGTGGCAGATGCACTTAGAATCCAGTATGGTCCTGTCAGCGGAGAATACATGATTGACGATAATGGACCTGTTCTTGTAAATATTAACTGCTGTCCTATGTCAGGTCATTTGCCTAGCGAATTTTTGAATGAGGTTTCCGGTCAGCATGAAACCGATTCCATTCTGGATTCATATTTGAAGCCGGAATACTTTTTGAAAAGAAGAAGTCAGAAATACCGCCTTAATTCATATGGTGCATTTAAAAGAATTGTCGCTCCAAAGGATATCATTGCAAAATCAGCTCCTATGAACAATCTCGGACCTCGATTAAGAAGTTTCCATGAAAGTGTCATTGATGATTTGCTGGCAGGTGAAAAATTCTATCCAAAAACCAAGGATTCCGATACCGGCTGCGGTCTGATTTTTTTAGTTAATAAAGATTTTCATGTATTGCAGGAGGACATCAGGTTTTTAAGAAGTGTTGAGAAAAACGCTTTTGATTTAGTACTGAGTCCTGAAGCAGATGTAAACTATCATTTCAATGTAGATATTACAGTCAAAAAGCTTAAAATGCTTGTTCAGATGAGTAAAAAATATGGTGACGGGCTTTTAATATCTGACCAGATTTTATCCGATGTTGAAATTACTCAGGTCGGCCTTGAAGGCGTTAAGGATGTTGGCGGCCAGTTTGATTTTGTCATTGTTAATTTGAATAGAAGTTTTCTTGAAAAAAGCGATTATCTTACAATTGATATTATTTTTGATATATTTTCATTCATTAAAGTCAATGGATTTATTTTTATTCCTGAAACTACCTGCAGATATATTCCTGGTGGAAGAAAAGGTATTGAAGCATTGTTAAAAGCTATGCAGCTAAAAATTGAAGTTCCTCCTTATGGTATAAAACAGGGAGTCATTGCATCAAAAGAGGAATTGTGATGGTTAATATGAAAAGTATTATAATTGTAGATTGTATTTCAACTGGAATTAATTATATTGGAGACATTATTAACAGAGGCTTCAAACCAGTTGTACTGGAACTGATTCCTGCCGGAGAAGATGTTGAAGCATACAGGAAAATGTTAAACAGCCATTATAGTCAGATAGATGAAAAATTTGACATTATTCATGAAATGGATACTTATGAAGAGACTCTTGAGGCGGTTAAAAAATTAGACCCCGAACTGATTCTTCCAGGTAATGAGCATGGCGTAGTTCTTGCTACAAAACTTTCAAATGATTTGGGTTTGCTGTGTAATTCTATAGAAAATCTTGATGCCATGACCCTAAAGAATAAAATGCAGGAAAGGCTTAAGGAAAATGGACTCAGATACATCAGGGGAAAAGTCATAAGTTCTGTTGATGAAGCTATTGAGTTTTATGATGCTGAAAATTTAAGTCAGGTTGTCCTCAAGCCGATTTACAGTGCAGGATCTTCCGGTGTGAAACTTTGTTCAAATAAGGATGAAATGATTAACTCAATAGATGAAATCTTTAATAATAAACAAAACTATTACGGTGAAAGCATCAATGAACTCCTGCTTCAGGAACGTATTATAGGTGATGAGTATATTGTCAATACAGTTTCAAATAACGGAATTCATCGCGTAACATTAATCTGGAAATATAATAAGGTAAGAACTCATGACGGATCTATTTTATATGACACTGCCGAAACAGTTAATCATCTTAATCTTGGTGAGGCTAAAATGGTTGAATATGCATATCAGGTAGCCGATGCTATTGGAATTGAATACGGTCCTGTTCATGGTGAGTTTATGATTGATGATAATGGTCCTGTCCTGATTGAAGTTAACTGCAGACCCTGCGGAGGAAATATGTCTGCAAAATTCCTTGATAAGATTGCAGGACACCATGAGACCGACGCTATTTTGGATTCATATTTAAAACCTGTCCGCTTCAGTGAAAAGAGAAAGGAAAGATATCGTTTATATGGTCATGGTGCTTTAAAGTTCTTCAGCGTTCCTCATGATATTGTGGCAAAATCAGCCCCTGTGATCAATATCGGCCCAAAACTTAAAAGTTATTTCAAATCCACCATTGAAAAAAATTTTGACAATGCGGTATTTTATAGAAAAACCGAAGATCTGAATACTGTTGGGGGAGTTGTTTACCTGGTTAATGAAAGTTCAGAAATACTTCATCATGACCTTGATTTTTTAAGAAATATTGAGAAAAAAGCATTTGAACTGGTTTTAAATGATGAAATTTATGAAGACAATCCTATTGATGAGGATGCCCTTTTAAAAGAACTCGAAAGTATAGTCGATTATGCTTACGATTATGGAACTTCGCTTCTTATAACCGACCAGTTTTTGGATAATGCAAATATGATGCAGATTGGTAAAGATGAGATATATGATATAAACGGTGAATTTGACTATGTAATTGTTAATTTAAATAAAAGTTTAGTTAATATGAATCAATTTGAAGTTATTGAATTGATTTTTTACATATTTTCAGATATTAAGGTTGGAGGTATAGTATTTATTCCTGAAAGTACCTGCGATTATATTCCAGGCAAGAGAAAAGGTATTGAAGCCATTCTAAAAACTTTGGACTTAATAATTGAAGTACCTCCATACGGCATTAATAAGGGTGTTATCGCTACAAGACATAGTTAGGAGGTTTTAAAAATGAGAAACATTGTTTTAGTAGATACAAGGTCAACCGGACTTAATTATGTTGGAGATGTTATTAACAGAGGTTATAATCCTGTTGTATTGGAATTGAAGTTTCCTGAAGAACATGAAGAAGAGATTAAAGAAGAATATGCTAAAGGTTATGCTTCTATTGACGATAAGTTTGACATGATTTTTGAAAGGGATACTTATGAAGAGACTCTTGAGGCCGTAAGAAAATTGGACCCTAAATTGGTTATACCTGCCAGTGAAGAGGGAGTTATTCTTGCTACCCGTATGGCCAATGATTTGAATTTATTATGTAATCCTATCGAAAATATAGATTATTTTACTTTGAAGGATAAGATGCAGGAAAAGATTGCAGAAGCCGGCCTTAGAAGCATAAAAGGTAAGGCAGTGAGTTCTTTAAATGAAGCCATTGAGTTTTATGACAGTGAAGGCCTGAGCGAAGTTGTCGTAAAGCCGGTTTACAGTGCAGCTTCTGTCGGAGTTCATTTGTGTTCAAACAGGGAGGAGATGATTGATTCCGTAAGTCATACATTAAACGGATTGAACGTATACAACACCAATATCGAAAAGGTTGTAATTCAGGAGCGTATTAAAGGAGATGAATACTATGTCAATACAACTTCCTGTGACGGCATACATCAGGTTGTCAGTATCTGGAAGTACAGTAAAGTACAGACCTCTGATGGTGCTATAATTTATGATACTATAGAAACAGTAAATGAAATAAGCATCGGCGAGTCAGAAATGATTGATTATGCGTATAAGGTTCTTGATGCACTTGGAATCAGATATGGTCCTGTTCATGGTGAATTCATGATTGATGATGGTGGTCCTGTTTTGATTGAAGTAAACTGCCGTCCCGCAGGCGCATCAATGCCTGCAGAGTTTCTGGACAGGATTGAAGGCCATCATGAAACGGACATATTTTTGGATTCCTATTTGAAGCCAAAACGCTTCCATGAAAAAAGAATGAAAAGGTATAGATTAAATGCATACGGTGCCTTAAAAATATTTATAGTTCCTGAAGATATTGCGGCTCGCTCAGCACCTGTAAATGAAATTTCTCCTAGGCTTAAAAGCTTTTACATGTCAAATGTTGCCGATATTAATGATACGGAATTGTCTTTTGTAAAGACTGTTGACTTGGAAACCACCTGCGGCTATGTTTATATGGTTCATGAAGATAAGTCTGTCATAAAGGATGACATTGAATTTTTAAGGAGTGTTGAAAAGAATGCATTTTCTCTTGTTTTAAGCAAGAAGGATGATTTGCCTCCAATTGATGATGAAAAAATAAAAAGAGACATCAAGGAAGTTGTTGATGTAACCCAGGATTATGGGGCAGGTCTTCTGATAACCGACCAGTTCATAGAAGATGCGGAGATTATGCAGGTAGGTCTGGATGATGTGAATACTGTCAACGGTGGATTTGACTATGTAATTGTCAATCTCAACAGGAGCCTGATTAACTACCGGGAAAATATTGCTGTAAGTGTCATTTTAAAAATCCTTTCAAGTGTCCGTGTCGGTGGTATTGTCTGTGTTCCTGAAAGTACATATAATTATCTTCCAAGTAAAAGGAAAGGTATAGAAGCTTTAATGAAAACTCTGGACTTAAGAATTGAAGTGCCTCCATACGGCATTAATGTAGGGGTCATAGCTTCAAGAAGCAGTTTTTAACTGAGTTGTAGACGACATTGCTTTAAGTGTAATTTTAAAAATATTATCAGAAGTATTGTCTGTCCATGAAAGCACATATAATTATCTTTCAAACAAAAGAAAAGATGTTGAGGCTCTTATGAAAACACGGGAATTGAGAATTGAAATTTCTCTCCGGGAATTAATCTGGGTTTGGTTGCATCAAAAAACTATTAAACATGTGAAAATATGAAAAGCATAATTATCGTAGACTGTAAGTCTACAGGACTTAACTTTATAGAAGACATTAGAAATAGAGGTTACAATCCGGTTGTACTGGAAATGAAAGCACCTATGGGAAATCCTGAAGAATATAAGAAAGCCATGGAAAAGGGTTATACCCGGATTGATGCA
>ONIK01000090.1 GCA_900317865.1 uncultured Methanobrevibacter sp.
TGCTTTAAATGTAGGAAAATCATTAGCTACTTATCTTGGAAATGAAGGAAAGGTCGTTGTCGGTTTTGATACAAGAACCACTAATGAAATGCTGGATCAAGCCATTTGTGCAGGGCTTCTTGAAAGCGGCGTTGATGTAGTTAAAATAGGCATGGTTCCAACTCCTTTGGTAGGCTATGCAACAGAAAAGCTTGACGGCGATGCGGGAATTATGCTTACGGCATCCCACAACCCTTCCCAATATAATGGAATCAAGCTATGGAATAAAAACGGTATGGCTTATACATCAGCCCAGGAAGCTGAAATCGAAAATATTTACAATAATAAATTATACAAATCAGTAACCTGGGACAAGGTAGGTTCCATTTCAGTCAATGAGGAAATCAAAGGCCGCTACATTGATGATCTGGTTGACATGGTTGAAATCAGGGATGGATTGAAAGTCGTCATTGACTGTGCATCCGGAGCGGGAAGTGAAATATCACCTTTAGTATTTAGAAAAGCGGGATGCGAAGTAACAACCTTAAATTCCCAGCCCGATGGATTTTTCCCTGGAAGAAACCCTGAGCCTAATGCTGAAAACTTGCAGAATCTCATGAAAACTGTTGTAGCTATTGGAGCAGACTTGGGTATTGCTCACGATGGTGATGCTGATCGTATGATAACTGTGGATGAAAATGGTAATATTTCCCCATTCGATTCACTTCTGGCATTAATTTCAAAGGAATTCGAAGGAGATATCGTAACTACTGTTGATGCGGGATTATGTATGGATGAATCTGTTGACGGTGAAGTTTTAAGAACTCCTGTTGGTGATGTTAATGTGGCTGAAGTAATAATTGAGAAAAATGCTGCATTCGGTGGTGAACCGTCCGGAACATGGCTTCATCCTGACTTCTGCATGTGTCCTGACGGAATATTGTCCGGTCTTAGAATGGCTGAGCTTGTATCCAAAAAAGGAAAACTGTCAGATTTATTAGCTGAGATTCCATCCTATCCGAATATCCGTGAAAAAATCACATGTTCAAAAGAGGCCAAAATTGAAGTGATGAACAATATGGAAGAGCTATTGAAAGATGCCTTCGACGATATTCGTGAAATAAATTCAATTGATGGTGTCAGATTAACCTTTGAAGATGACAGCTGGGTTTTGGTAAGGCCGTCCGGAACTGAAGACTATGTTAGAATAACATTGGAGTCACGTTCACAGGAAAGGGCAGAAGAAATCAATGAAATCTGTAAAAAAATTATAATGGATAACATTTAAGATGAATCTTTTCATCTTTTTAACTTTTTTTTAAGTCTTAAAATATTCTATTTTTATATCAATATTATTTTTTAAAGGTGAAATTACTTTTAAAAAATCATTTATTAAATTATTTACTTTTTATTTTAAAAATTAAAATTTATAGGTTTTTAAAACTAAAATTCATTCATGAAATTTGTAAATTTTTTATTTGTTATATCGATTATGCTTGTTTCTATGTTGGGAAATGATTCTGCACATGAGAAATATGAAAAATTGAAATTAGAATATAATGTCTCAATCAAAAAAGAATGTTTGCCTGATGAATTTGGTGAAAATGCATTTAAAACTGTTGACGAATTTGTTAAAAAAACTTTTAATTTGAATTATGAATGTCTATTATATTTTGATTATGTTACAGGCCAAATAATTTTATGTGCCATTGGTAAATCTGATAAAGTTTATGTAAATTATGATAATTTTGAATTTGATAATTTTCATGTTGCTTCTATTCATAATCATCCATCTAATGTTTTTTCACCACCTTCTGCTAAAAATTTTAATATTCTTGGAAGAATTTTTGAAGACTATGAGTTGATTGCTTCAAAGGATGCATTATGGATTTTAAAAGCAAAAGGAAATCATAAAAATTTAGTAAATGAATTTAAAATTGCGGCAAATACGTTTTTTAATGCTATTTTTGATAATTGTGCTAATCGATATAATGATATGGAAATGATAAACAGAATGTGTGATGTAAAATATGGTAATCAGTTGTTAAAATATATAAATGATAAAAATATAAATGGTATACAATTAACCAAAACGGAGTATGTATTTGTGAAAACTCAACCAATTGACCAAACCATAGAATTTAACTGCCGTAAATGGATAACTGACCCTGAAGCTATTAGATTGGCTCGTGAAAGGGAAAATGATCCTAACATATTGTCTGGAAAAGATGTAATATATGCATTTTACAGGATGATGGGTATGGAAATTGATTATGAGGATATTCTTCCCGAAGAGGAAGATGAAGTTATTTTAAAATCAATTTTAAAAAATAGAGAATAATCAAAAATAAAAAATTAGAAGAAGATTTATTCTTCTTCTGCAATAAATGCTTCACTACCTAATGCTGCGCATTCTGGGCATACCCAGTCGTCTGGCATGTCGGCAGGTGTTGCTCCAGCAGGAATGTTGTATGCTGGGTCTCCTTTTTCTGAATCAAATCTGTATTCACAGTGTAAACAAACATATATAGTCATTTTATTAATCTCCTTATTTTTTTATTAGCATTGCCAATATAATTTTAAATGTATTGATACTGATATTTAAAATTACTTATTTATTTTTTTGCGTTATTGGTTACTTTCATGGTAGATGCCTTTTAATAAATTTTATCGGCTGTTTATTTAAATCATTTTATTTCAATATTTCTTTTATTAAATTCATTAATGTCATAAACACTACTAAAATTATTGATTGTAAAATTAATATAATGCAATGTTTTTTTCATCGCAGATAATGTAATGTAATTAATTATATATTAGAAAAAACATAATATTGTACAATAATTTTTAATTAATATGGGGTAATTAAATTGAAAGCAATAATTTTAAGTGCTGGTGAAGGTTCAAGGATGAGGCCATTAACACTTACAAAGCCTAAAACAATGTTGCCTGTCGCCGGCAAGCCAATTATTCAATATAATATAGAATCATTAAAAAACAACGGTATTACTGATATATTATTAATTGTAAGATATAAGGAAGAAATCGTAAAAGAATATTTCGGTGATGGATCAAAATTTGGGGTCAATATCACTTATGAAACTCAAAAGGATTTCTTAGGTACAGCCAATGCTATTTCATATGGTGAAAATTTCATTGAAGATAGTTTAATTGTTTTAAATGGAGATATTATACTTGATGATGAGATAATCGGAGAGATTATTAAAAAATATGATGAATTAAATCCTGATACATTAATGGTTTTAACTGAAGTGGAAGATCCTTCAGCTTTTGGAGTAGTTGAAATAGAGGATGGCAACATTAAAAATATTATTGAAAAGCCTAAAAAAGAAGAAGCTCCTAGCAATCTTGTAAATACGGGAATATATGTATTCAACAAGGATATTTTTGAAAAAATCGAAAAAACAGGAATATCTGAAAGAGGAGAATACGAAATTACAGATTCTGTTTCCCTGCAGATTGATGACGGCAAAAAGGTAATCGGCCATAAGACTGATAAGGATTGGATTGATGTCGGAAGGCCATGGGAACTCATTGAAGTTAATGAAGAATTAATAGGTAATTTGAAAACCCAGATTAAAGGTAAAGTTGAAAACGGAGCTCACATTCATGGTGAAGTTTATTTGGGTGAAGGCAGTGTCATTAAAGCGGGAGTTTACATTGAAGGCAATGTTTACATAGGTAAAGACTGCGATGTAGGTCCTAACTGTTATATTCGTGGTAATACTTATCTCGGTGATAATGTTCATGTTGGTAATGCGGTTGAAATCAAGAACTCAATCATTATGGAAAATACCAATGTCAGCCATTTGAGTTATGTTGGTGATTCAATAATAGGTTCTAACTGTAATATTGCCGCAGGAACAAATCTTGCCAATTTGCGTTTTGACAATGCTAATGTCAGAACTAAAATCAAGGATTCAATTGAGGATAGTGGAAGACGTAAGCTTGGAGCCATTATTGGAGACTCAGTTAAAACAGGAATCAACTCCAGTTTTTCTCCAGGTGTTAAAATTGGATCTAATTCAACAATCGGTTCAAATGTTCTATTATATGAAGATCTGCCTTCTGATACAAGAGTATTGTTAAAGCAGACCCATATTGTTCAAGATAAAATTAATGAAAAGAAATAATAAATTATGCTAGTGATATTATGGAAAATAAAAAAGACTCTATTGTAATATGCCCTGGTGCTCAAGTACTTGGTGATGTTGAACTCGGCGAAAATGTTTCCATTTGGCATGGTGCCGTTGTAAGGGGCGATGTATCATCAATCAAAATAGGAAACAATTCCAATGTCCAGGACAATTGTGTTGTTCATTGTTCCAAAGGCTTTCCGGTTGTCATTAAGGATAACGTTTCTGTAGGGCATGGAGCAGTTATTCATGGATGCACACTGGAAGACAATGTTTTGATTGGAATGAATGCGACTGTTTTAAATGGAGCCAAAATAGGCAAAAATTCAATCGTAGGTGCAGGTGCCGTTGTAAGTGAAGGAAAAGAATTTCCTGAAAACAGTCTGATTTTGGGTGTTCCTGCAAGACTGATTAAGGAAGTGACTCCTGAACAGATTCAACACATTCAAGTTAATGCTGATAATTACGTAAAACTTTCCAAACAGTATAAGGAAGATTAAATCATGAAACCAAGACAGATTGTTAGTGATATGGACTCATATGTTCCCGGAAGGTCACAGGATGAAATAGCTGAAGAATTCGGGTTAAAAAAGGAGGAAATTATCAAGCTGGGATCCAATGAAAATCCTTGGGGTCCTTCTCCAAAGGCTATTGAAGCCATTAAAAACGAATTGAATTCAATGAACAGATATCCTGAATCTCAGCTTAAGGAAGTAGTTCATCTTGCAGCCCAGTATTCTGGAGTTAAGGATTCTCAGGTTATAATCGGCGGAGACGGTGCTGATGAAATCATTGATGTTTTGGCAAAGACTTTTATAAATCCCGATGATGAGTTTATCGTGCCTTTGCCATCTTATATGTATTATGAATATTTATTGAAGCAGTATGGCGCAAAACCTGTTTATGCAAGATGGGATTTGGACAAAAATGCTTTGGATGTTGAATCTATTTATGACAAGATAACTCCAAAAACCAAAATGATATTTCTGTGCAGCCCAAACAATCCTACCGGTACGTTAATTGACAGAAATGACCTGATTAAAATTGCCGGCGACAATCCTGAAATCTTAATTGTTATTGATGAAGCTTACTTTGAATACTCTGAAGTTACAAATAAGGATTTAATCGATGAATATGACAACATTTTCATTATAAGGACTATGTCCAAGGTTCTGGGCCTTGCAGGAATGAGGATAGGTTATGGTCTTTCATGTGAGGAAATCATTGAATACATGCACAGAATAAAGCCTGTATTTTCCCTGACAAGACTGTCCTATGTCGCGGCAGTCAATACATTTAAGGACACTGACTATATTGAAAGGTCAATACGTGATGGAATAGAAAGCAGGGACTATCTTATTGATGAGCTTTCCAAAATAGATTCTCTTAATGTTTTTCCTTCAAAATCCAATTTCATATTGATTGGCGTTAAGGATACGGGATATACTGCAGCTGAAATCACTCGTGAATTTATGAAAAGAGGAATTATCGTTCGTGACTGTACCTCATTTAAAGGTTTGGACGAATACTGGATAAGAATCAGCATCTGTACAATGGAAGAGAATAAACGATTCATTGAAATTGTTCATGAGGTAGTGGACTGATGTATGTTGGCGGAACTCTAATATCTTCAGTGGAATTCCATGGAAATATGTCTCTGGTTATTTTCATGTCCAAATGTCCTTTGGCATGCAGGTATTGCCACAATGTGGAACTGCTGGAAGATGATACCCAAAAGACTTTTGAAGAAGTTAAAAAGGACATTGACCATTCTGCCGATTTTATAGATGCTGTTGTAATATCCGGCGGTGAGCCGTTGATGCAGCTGGATGCACTGATTGAACTTTTTACATACATTAAAAGTATTGGTCTTAAAACAAAGCTCGACACAAGCGGAATTTATCCGGAAAAAATTGAAAAGCTATTGGAACTTGAACTATTGGATTTCGTATCTCTGGATATTAAGGCGCCTTTTGAAAAATATAAAAAAGTTACAGGAGCCAAAGTAGGTTCACAGGTTAAAAAATCAATGAAACTTTTAAATAATGATGATAATGTTCGTTTGGAAGTCAGAACGACTTATGTTCCAACATTGCATACCAAAAAGGATATTCATAATCTTGTAAGTGATGTTGAAGGTGACATCTATACGATTCAGCAATTCAGAAACAAAAATGTGCTGGATCCCGCTCTGGAGGAAGTGGAAGTTCCAAATCCACATGATTTGATTAAATTAGCTAAGGAAATCAGGCCATTATTTGATGGTGTCGTTAAAGTTAAAACTGGAGAATTTGGAGAACAGGTAATTGAATAAAATTTAAAGGAGGTCCAAAATGCCGATTTTATCATTTTCTAGTAATGATATTGATGTTATAACAGGTAAAAAAAGAAGAACAATTCGTAA
>ONIK01000034.1 GCA_900317865.1 uncultured Methanobrevibacter sp.
ATTCTAGTAAGTTTTCTCATAATAAAAATCTCCTTAAATTATAATTAATATAACATTTTTAAGTTATTTAAATTTTTTTCCAATTTTTCTTAAATTTTTTGTAACTTTCCAACTATTTGAATTTAAGATTTCATCATTTTCTTTTTCTAAAATTTGAATTCTCTGATTTAATTCGTTGATTTTAGCTTCGTAATCATTATCTTTTTTAAATTCAGTTTCACAGACTTCAATTAATTCTATTATTTTTTGAGTAAAATGGATAGTTCTTTGTTTTTTATAATCTTTCTCATCATTTGAGCATTTTTTAATTGAAATATCTGTTTTTTCATTCATTATTGAGTTTAAAGTATTGATGTTGCTTTCAATATCATTTATATGGGATTTATATTCAATATCTAACTTGGACATTTCACTATTTTCTTCACAAATTGCCCAAATGCTTGTATTTGAACCATTATAATCTGATATTTTAGATGGAAGATATGGATTTTTAATAAAATCACCTTTTGTAGAACTGTCTTCAACAATCAATACATCAAATTTTGTTGAAAGATTTAGAAACTCCAAATAATCAATATTGTTATTAATTATGGTTCTATCTAGAATTTCTTTATTTAAAATTTGTTCAAATAAAATTCTATTTGGTGTAAATAAATGCAGTCTTATTTTATCCTTATATTCATCAGATATGTTGTCAAATGCATTTATAAAGTCTTCAAATGATCTATTTGAGAATATAACACCAAAGTAAGCGAAATTAATGTAATTTTTATCTAAAGGATAGTTACTTTCTTCAACATAATAATATTTCTTATCAACTGTCGGATGCGGTGAAATTATATATTTATCATTAATATTCACTTTAAACGGTAGAGTATTAATCATTACTTCTTTTTGACTTTCATTTGTAAATATTATTTCATCAGCAAAAATAAATGTTAAATACTCGCAAACACAGTTAATATCATCATCAGTGCTAATCAATTCTAAATCTTTTTCCTTTAAAATCTTATTTATTCTATTTATATATTCTTCATCTTCAAGTTTACCACTCAAATGTCTATTTCCAAAGGTATATATTAAAGGATCTGAGAATTCTGCTCTCCAATAGGTATTTGGATTGGCTAATTTATATTCAAGTGCTAAAAAATGAGAATGTGCAAAATTGGCTCTGCTGTAAATATTTTCATAATTATTGATTAGTCTGATGCCTTCATTTAAAAAATTTAAGATATTATCCCATTCTGTTGAGAAATTTGAATTTACTGTAAACTTATTTACAATATATTCTGAGACCACTTTTTCAAGTGTAAAATCTTTCTTCATATCATCCAGACTTGCACAGATAACATCAACATTTTTCTTTTCAGAAAGAATTCTTTTTGCAACAACATTACTTGTTGTCGTATTTGTCGGTGGAAAAGCATAAGATATTATTAATTCTCTTTCTTCATTATTTAACTTTGATATATCTTCATTTAAGTATTTATATGGGAAAAATTCATAATTATAACTTAAAATATCTTCTAAAACCTGTGTATAGTCTTCAGGATGTTCTTTTAGATATTCATTTATTTTAACTACTTGACCTCCGGTTAGGGTTTTAATAAAGTTTTTCATTTCTTGAGTTTTAGCTTTTTTAAGGCCTTTATTAATATCATTAATTACTTTCAAACGGTCAGTAATATTAAAATCATAAGATAAGTCCTGTCTTGAAATTGATCCATGTCTCCATAATCTATAATAATTAGCATTTAAATCTTTATTGACCACATAAAACTCAAAATCATTAACAGGATATAAATTAGCGTAATATGCGATGTCTACACCGTTTTTAAGTTCGGGATTAAATGAAGAGTTTTTTACATTAACTGTTGGGATTATTTTATTTTGTGTAATAACAATGGCATCTCTTATAGTGCCGTAAGGATTTTCGACAATGCCTGAATTTTCCAAAATTTGCGGGGTCATATATGAGTCTGTAACCTCATCAGTATCTTCATCAATGTCGTAAAATAATCCAACAACAATTCTATTGGGTTTAACGTATTTATATAACTCTTCAAAGTAATTTTCACTTATAAAATCATCATCGTCAATAAAAATAGAATATTTCCTTGAAGCTAGGTCAATACCCTTATTACGTGCATTGCAGACACCCTTTTCACTTTCGGTCAGGATTATATTGACATCAGGATTATTTTTCTGATATTTTTTAATAATGTCTGGTGTTGAATCAAGCTCACCGTTAACAATAAAAATAGCTTCAAATAGATTAAAATCTATAGTTTGGTTAATTAAAGAATCAAGTAGTTTTGAAATATATTTTTCTCCTTTATAAGTTGGAATAATTGCACTAATACCTTCTTTTAACTCTGATTCTTTAACCATATTTCTCACTATAACAATTTAATAATTTCATCTGCAACTTCTTTAGTGGTTGCAGTACCACCTAAATCTCCAGTTAAAACTTTTCCATCATCCAATAAAGTTAAAATAGCATTATCCAGTCTGTCGGCAGATTCATTTTCACCTAAATATCTAAGCATCATAACTGCAGACAACATCATTGCTATTGGATTTGCAATTCCTTTACCGGCAATATCTGGAGCTGATCCGTGTACAGGTTCAAATAAAGCCCCATTATTTCCAATATTTGCTGATGGTATTAATCCGAGTCCACCAACAAGACCAGCACCTTCATCTGATAATATGTCACCAAATAAATTGGTTGTAACAATCACTTCAAAGCTTTCAGGCTGGGTAATAAGATACATTGCAGTTGCATCAACATAAAAATCTTCTTTTTCAATATCAGGATATTTTTTCCCCACTTCATAAAAGATTTCTTTGAATAATCCATCACTTTTCTTTAAGACATTTGCTTTGTGAACACCAGTGACTTTAGTTTTGTTATTGTCTTTTGCATATTGGAATGCATAATCGATAATGCGGCTTTCAGCTTCACGGGTAATTACACGTTTTGCAATAGCACCTTCATCAGTTAATTCTTCTTTATCTGCAATATATAATCCTTCGGTATTTTCACGAACAATCATAAAATCAATATTGTCTGATAGGGAATTTGTGTTTGGGTATGATTTAACAGGTCTTAAATTAGCAAACATTTTCATTTCTTGGCGTAATTTAACGATAACGTCAGCTGCAGTTTCACCGGCTGCACCAAATAGGCATGCATCTGCATCTCTTACAATATCAATAGTTTCCTGAGGAAGTGCACTGCCTGTTTTTTCTAAACATGCGTCACCAGCTTCACCATAAACGTAATTAAAATCAATATTCAAGTTATCTAAAACAGATATGGTAGCTTCCATTACTTCTGTGCCTATTCCATCTCCTGGAACAACAGCAATTTTATATTCATTATCTTTTGTCTTTGAGGTATTCAATAAGACCACCTTTTTCAAGTATTTCTAACATAAATGGAGGTAATTTTTTAAATGTCATTACTTCTCCGCTTGAAGAGGTAATTGTTCCGTTTTCCATATCAACTTCAATTTCTTCTTCATTTTCAATTAAATCAGTAATTCCTGGAGCTTCAAGAAGCGGAACTCCAACATTTGTAGCGTTTCTATAGAATATCCTTGCAAATGATTCCGCTATTACTGCAGATATTCCCGCACCTTTAATGGCAATAGGAGCATGCTCACGAGAAGATCCACAACCGAAATTAGTACCTCCTACAATAAAATCTCCTTTCTTACACTTTTCACTAAATTTATCGTCTAATCCTTCCATACAGTGTTTTGACAGTCTTTCTTCATCAGTATAAATTAAATATCTTCCAGGAAGAATAATGTCTGTATCAATATCATTTCCAAATTTCCATGCTGTTCCTTTCATAAAATCACTCCGGCACGACAATTCTTCCTTCAATTGCAGAAGCAGCAGCAACTGCAGCAGAGGACAAATAAACTTCTCCTTCAGGTGAACCTTGTCTTCCTTTAAAATTCCTATTGGAAGTAGATAAGCTAACTTCTCCAGGTCCGATAATTCCTATGTGTCCTCCAAGACATGGGCCACAACATGGCGCAGAAACCAAAGCTCCGGCGTCAATAAATATTCTAATCAATCCTTCATCCAAAGCTTTTGAATAAACTTCTGTTGATGCCGGGATAACTAACATTCTTGTGCCTTTTGCTACTTTTTTTCCTTTTAAAATTCTTGCCGCATCTCTTAAGTCACTAATTCTTCCATTAGTACAGGAACCTAAAAATACTTGGTCGATTTCCTGGTCGACTTCACTTACCGGCTTTACATTGTCAACATGATTCGGGCAGGCTACTTGAGGTTCTAAGTCAGTAATGTCTACATCAATAATATTTAATGATGGAGCGTCTAAGTCTGTATTGAATATTTTGTATGGTTTATTTGAGCGTTTTTCTACGTAATCGATTGTTTTTTTGTCCGCTTCTACTAAACCTGTTTTTCCACCCATTTCTATTGCCATATTGCATAAAACCATTCTGTCGGAAACGGTCATATCCTTCACGGTTTGACCTGCGAACTCACAGGCTTTATAAGTTGAACCGTCAGCACCTACTTGACCTATAATATTTAAGATAACATCTTTAGCATATACATTATCTTTTAAATCTCCTGTTATTTCAAAACGATTTGTTTCGGGAACTTTAAACCATAAATTTCCTTCTGCAAAAACCATTGCCATATCTGTTGATCCTATGCCTGTTGAAAATGCTCCTAATGCACCATGTGTACAGGTATGTGAATCTGCACCAACAATAACTTCACCAGGTACGACATGCCCCAGTTCAGGTAAAATTTGATGGCAAACGCCTGCATTAACATCGTAAAAATGTTCTATATTTTGCTCTTTTACAAAATTTCTCATAATTATATGATTATTAGCAGAGTCAATAGAGTCAGCCGGTATTTGGTGATCAAATGGAATTACTATTTTAGATGGATCCCATACTTTTTCTGCACCAATTTTTTCAAATGATTCGACTGCAAGAGGTCCAGTTAAATCATGCGTCATTGCAACATCGATATTTGCAATGATAATGTCACCGGCTTCAACTTTATCTTTTCCAGATGCCCTAGCTAATATTTTTTCAGACATTGTACTTGACATATAATAAAACCTCACAGTATTTATTTATATTTTGTTTAACATTCTATTTAACTTTTGAAAATTACTTTTTGATAGACATATAATTTAATTATCATAACTTTATATAATATGTAAAACAAAATACTTTTCATGAGTAAGTTCTTTGGTAGATTTAAAAAAGAAGAAGAAATTCCTGTTTTTGAAGAACAGGTGCCTGTATGGGAAGATAGAATTTTTTGGGTTGAAATTTTACAAAAAATAGCTTTACCAGTTTTAATCAATGTCAAAAAAGATTCGTTAAGAAAAACCATGCTTGTGGAATCTGGCAGTGTTGAAGGTAAAAAATTTGCTTATCTTGAAGCTTTTGCACGTGTATTTAATGGTATTGCACCTTGGCTAGAACTTGGACCTGAAGAATCAGAAGAAGGTAGGCTTCGTGAAAGATATATTAATTTAACCATTCAAGCTATTTCAGTTGCTGTAAACCCGAAGAAAAATGATTATATTTTTTATTCCGAACCTAAACAATCTTTGGTTGAAATGGCTTTATTTGCTCAAGGTTTACTCCGTTCTAAAAATCAAATCTGGCTTAATTTACCGATGGATGTTCAGGCAAAAATTATTGGAGAACTTAAAAATACAAGAATCATTGCACCATACGATAATCATTGGATTTTATATACATCAATAATAGAAGCTGCTCTTTTAGAATTCACAGGAGAATGTGATAAAGAACGTTTACTTTATGCTATTCATAAATTTAGGGATGAATGGTATATTGGTGATGCAGTTTATCGTGATGGGCCGGATTATGCTTCAAATTATTTTAACAGTATTTTCATTCATCCATTGCTTAATGATATTTTAATGGTTATGCGTAAATATGGATTAGCCGATGGTGAATTTTTAGATATTCAATTAATGAGGTCTTCAAGACTCGCTTCACAATTAGAAAGATTAATTTCTCCTGAAGGAACTTATCCAATCATTGGAAAATCTATTTCTTATCGTTGTGCTATTTTCCATACCTTATCTCAAGTTTCTTTATTTAAAATTTTACCTAGAAATATCGAACCGGCTCAAGTTAGATCTGCGATGACTAAAGTTTTAAGAAATTTATTTGAAGGAAATCAAAATTTTGCAAATGGAAATTGGTTAATAGTAGGTTTAAATGGTCATCAACTGGATATTGCTGAAAAAGATATTAATACTGGAAGTTTATATATGTGCTGTTCAATATTTTTAGCATTGGGACTAGATTATAATGATCCGTTTTGGTCTGATGAGTTTGCTGAATGGACATCTCTTAAAGCATGGAAAGGTCATGTGGTAGAGAAAGATCAACCTATTAACTTTTAAAATTGATTTTTATGGGGTTTAAATCTTTTTTTTCAAAAAATTCTAATAATACCAATGATAGAGAAATTTGGGTTAATACATTATCTAAGATTATAAATCCCGTTTTAACCAATATGGCAAATGAAACTCTTAAAAAGAATATGCCTGTTGAATATGTTAAAGATGAAAGGGCAAAATTTGCACATTTGGAGGCTGTTGGCCGTACTGTTTGTGGCATTGCACCATGGTTAGAATTGGGACCCGATAATAGTAAAGAAGGAAAAATAAGAGAGAAATATATTAATTTAACCACTGAAGGATTAGTGAATATTTGCAATCCAAAATCACCGGATTATTTAATTTTTAACCAGCCACATCAACCTTTAGTTGACTGTGCTCATTTAACTGAAGGATTACTTAGAGCAAAAACTCAGCTTTGGGATAATATAAATTCTGATGGTCAGGAATTAATTATTGATGCCTTAAAGGAAACCCGTTCAATTCAGCCATGGAATAATAACTGGATTTTATTCCCTTCAATGATTGAAGCATTTTTACTCGAAACCACTGGAGAATATGATGAATTTAGGTTAATGCATGGCGTTAATGTATTTATGAATGAATGGTACTGCGGTGATTCATATTATGGCGATGGACCAAATTTCCATTTTGATTATTACAATAGCTATGTTATCCATCCAATGCTTACAGATATTCTAACTGTTTTACGAAAGCATAATATTGGAGAATATACTTTTCTGGATGCTCATCTACACAGGTTAAGGCATTATGCGGGACATTTGGAAAGATTGATATCTCCTGAAGGAACATATCCTGTCGTTGGCAGGTCAATGTTATATAGAACTGCTGTTTTTCAAGCTTTAGGTCAAGCATGTTTGTTTGGTTTATATAATGAGGATGTAAAGCCTGAACAGGTTAGATGTGCATTAACAGCCGTAATTCAAAATCAATTTTCAGGTGATGATAATTTTGATAAAAAAGGATGGTTACGATTTGGGTTCAATGGTAATCAGCCTAGGGTTGCCGAGGATTATAGTAATACCGGTAGTATGTATTTATGCACAACAGGCTTTTTGCCTTTAGGATTACCTGAAAGTGATAGGTTTTGGTCTGCCCCAAGTGCTGAATGGACTTCACTCAGGGCCTGGAGTGGAAAAGATATAGATTCAAACATGTATATTAAAGATTGAGCTCGTATAAGTTTCCATAGTTGTATAATTTTATTTCATCTGGAACTTTATAGATTATGTTTTTTGTATCAAATATTATTGTATTTTCATGAATCAGTGTATAATCAAGGTTTTTAAACTCGTTGTGATCACATAATATTAAAATCAAATCCGCATCACTAACAGCATCTTTAAAAGTGACAAAGCTAGGATTATCTATGTGTGGATCATGGATGGCTATTTCATAGTCTTTTTCTAAATTAGCTATAATTTCATAAGCAGGACTTTCCCTATCATCACCAGTATTTCCTTTGTATGAAACTCCTAAAACAGCTATTTTACCTTCTTTTATTATTTTTCTCACGTTATCACATACAAATTCAGGCATTGAGTTATTTGTATCCCTTGCAAGCTTAATTATCTTAGCCGTTTCCGGCGCTTTTGCATAAATAAAGTAAGGGTCAATTGCAAGGCAATGTCCGCCAACACCAGGTCCTGGGGAATGTAAGTTTACTCTTGGATGTTTATTTGCCATTTTAATTACATCCAGGGTATTTACACCAATTTCAGAACAGATTTTTGCAAGTTCGTTAGCTAGTGCAATGTTGACATCTCTGAAAGTGTTTTCCATACATTTTGATAATTCAGCAGTTTTTGCTTCAGTCAGCATTAATTCACCTTCTACAAACTGACCATAAACTTCTCTTGCTTTTTTACTGCATTTTGGTGTAATACCTCCAATAATACGGTCATTGTGAATTAATTCTTCGATGATTCTTCCAGGCAAAACTCTTTCAGGGCAATGGGCAAGATATAAATCTTCACCGATAGTAAAGCCGGCTTTTTCAAATATTGGTTTTATTATGTCATCAGTTGACATTGGAGCAATTGTAGATTCTACAATAACGACATTATCCTTTTCTAAACATGGAATTATTGATTTACATGCATTGATAACATAACTTAAATCACAGCTATAATTTTCAACAATATATGGGGTAGGTACGGTAATAATAAATGCATCAGCTTTTTCAGGCTTTAAAGAAGCTTTATATACTTTATTTTTTAAAGCTTGTTTTATTATAGATGATATTCCAGGTTCTTCTATGTGAATGATTCCATTATTTAAATTTTCAATCATTTTTTCATTAACATCAACTCCAACGACTTCGCAGTGGTTTCTTGCGAATAATGCTGCTGTTGGAAGTCCGATATAACCTTGGCCAATTACACATACTTTCATATAAATACCCCTTGTAATTTTAAATAATAATATTGATATATCTTATTTATATAATTAAATTTTTTTGGAGATACAAATGAAAATTTTAATCACTGGTTCAAATGGTATGTTAGGGCATGATTTAATTGATGTTTTAGAAGATAAGCATGAATTAATCTTAACCACATCTTCTTCATTGGATATAACTGACAAGGACCATGTTATTAACTTTATAAAGGAAAATAATCCTGATATGGTTATTAACTCTGCAGCTTATACTAATGTTGATGGATGTGAAGAAAACGTTGAATTGGCATTCGAAGTTAATGGTACTGGTCCAAGAAATTTGGCTTTGGGATGTAAGGAAGTAGGATGTCCGCTTCTTCACGTAAGTACAGATTATGTATTTAATGGTAAAATTACAAGGCCATTGCTTGAAGATGATGAAATTGGTCCTAATTCAGTTTATGGTAAAAGTAAACTTGAAGGTGAAATAGCTATTCAGGAAATCTTGGATAAATTTTTCATTGTAAGAACTGCATGGTTATATGGTGTTAACGGAGGTAATTTCCCTAAAACAATGTTGGAGCTTGCTAAAAATCATCCTGAAATAACTGTTGTTACAGATGAAGTAGGCTGTCCTACATATACTCTTGATTTAGCTAAGGCTATTGGAGAATTGATTGAAACAGATTATTATGGAATTTATCATGTAACTAATTCCGATAGTTGTTCTTGGTTTGATTTTGCAAAATATATTTTTGAAGTTGCAGAAGTTGACGTTAAGGTAATACCCGTAACTGCAGCTGAATTTGCACGGCCTGCTCCAAGACCTTCATATTCTGTTTTAGATAATAAAAAATGGATTGAAAAGGGTTTTAAACCATTAAGAAGTTATAAGGATGCTGTAAAGGAATATATTAATATAATAAAATAGGTGTGTAAAATGGATAGAAGATTGTTAATAATTGCTATTGCAATTATAGCATTATTTGGTGGTCTTTTATTATCTGGTTCATTTGCTCAAAAGAATGTAAAAGTTGAAGAAAATGGCCAGTATTGTACTGTTGATGAAGTTGCTGCTTATATCAAGGAATTTCATAAGCTACCAAGTAATTATATAACTAAAGATGAAGCAAAACTGTTGGGGTGGAATGGAGGACCTTTGAAAAAATATGCTCCTGGTAAAAGTATTGGTGGTGATGTATTTACCAATAGGCAGGGATGTCTTCCAAAAACGTCTGCAAAATACATAGAATGTGATATTAATGCGAATGGAACATCTAGGGGTCCTGAAAGAATTGTTTATAACAATGAAACATTTAAAGTATACTATACATCAGACCACTATAATACATTTAAAGAGGTTTAAACTTGCCAGTTTATGAAGTTGATGGTAAATTAATTGAAAAGGAAGGCCATAAGTATCTAAAAGACGCTTTAGAGTTTCCAGATTATTATGGTGAAAATCTTGATGCATTATATGATTGTTTATGTGAAATGAGTGGTGAAATTCATTTTAGCAATATTAGTCATGTTAAAGAATGCATTCTGGATACATTTGATGATGCAAGAAAAGTTAATAAAAATTTAATTATTGAATTTATTTAAAAGTAAGTTTTTTATATTATACTTTTCATAAAATATGATAATAATTGACTTATTTTTAGATTTTCAATATGGGAATAAGCGAGTTAGATTAAATGATTAGGGACAATGCACAAATAAAAAACTTTAATAGGTATTCTTTCTTACTTACTGAGTTAGTTAAAAGAGATATCAGTGGTAAATACAAAGATTCAACACTAGGTTTATTCTGGAGTTTTTTAAATCCATTATTATCAATGATTGTGTTAACAATGGTATTTTCACAATTTTTCGGTGGATCTATTCCAAATTTTCCAGTATACTTATTAAGTGGTAAATTAGTCTTTGATTTATTTGCAAATGCTACTACTGGAGCAATGGATTCAATTAAAGGAAATTCAGAGATTATAAAAAAGATTTATGTTCCAAAATATATGTTTGCAGTTGGAATTGTATGTTCTGAGTTTATAAACTTTTTAATATCACTTATCGTGCTTATTGCGGTGATGCTTGTAACAGGAGCACCGTTCTATATGTCTTTACTCTATTCTCCGATTCCATTGTTTTTCTTACTTTTATTAACAATGGGTGTTGGTTTAATTTTAGCAACAGCTACAACATTTTTCACAGATATTAAGTATTTATATGGTGTTTTAATCATGTTGCTATCATTTATGACACCATTATTTTATCCTATTGAAATGATTCCTGAGCAGTATCTGATTTTATTTAAAATAAATCCATTGTATGCTGCTGTAAAATGTTTTAGGGATATTGTATTGGCTGGTACATTCCCCGAAATGAAATTTTTCATTTATTTGGTTATTACATCAATTGCTGCATTGGCTATTGGAATTTTTGTATTTAAAAAATACCAAGATGACTTTATATTAAATATTTAGGAGGTAAAAGATGACAATTCAGTTAAGATATCCGAGGAAAGTTTCTCAAAAAGAGGATAGCGAAAAATCTTCATGGGAAAATTTAGAAAACATTCTTCTCGATGATTGGGATGACGTTGCATCTACTTATGTATCTCCAGATCAAAAGCCATCCGTATTTACAATCAGTGACTTTAATTTTAATATTCCTGATGATGCAAAGGTTTCTGAGGTAGTAATTGAGCATGATTTTCACAAAGAATCTTCTCAAGAACCCATTGAAATTGAACCGCCTTTAATTACTCTTATGGTTGGGGATAATGATTTTGAAGTTAATTCCTTTATTAATGCAGATATTTATCCCTCTGACCGTAGTGTATCAATACCTTTGGAAGATATAAAAGGTGAGGATGTTAAAGGGGATAATTTTAGTATAAAATTTGAATTTCCTGAAAATTTAAATAAACATGGCGGACTGTTATTCTTTGATTTTGTTCGTGTAAGGCTAATCTTTGATATTAAAAGATATATTTTAAGCAGTGGTGAAACCAATTCTTATTTTCCGACTGAAGAAAAACCAATTCAATTAGCAGTTGGAGATGAATTTAGATATTCTCTTTACTTTAGAAATGTAAATGGTGTTTCAACAGACCGTCAGGAAGTAAAGATTAATATCCCTGAAGGATTTGAAATTGTAAAGCATTATTTTAAAGCATCAAAGATTAATAAATTAACAGATGATGATATTGATGAAGAATTGTATGAAGATGAGTTTGATGAAGAAAAACTAATATGGTATCCGTCTGTTAGAGGTAAAGGTTCAGCAGCTATTAGATTAGTTTTAAAATGTAGTGAAGAAGGCCTTAAAGCATTATATGGTTATAATGAAAACTTTGGTGTAACTTCTAATTTCTATGTTGAAGTTCATGATAAGGATTTTGAAAGTCCCAAAAACATGTTTGATGAAACAACAAATGTATGGGGTACGGAATTAGGAGACGATGAAGAATATCAATTAATCAATCAGGATATAGTCATTGATGTTGAAAATGTATCAATGGAATTTAAAAAAGCACAGGAAAAAGTTGATAATCTCAAGGAATATTGTATTAAATGGGTTAAAAGAGAATTAAAACCTAAAAATAAATTTAAAGCTCTTGATGATGTTTCATTTTCTGTTCATAAAGGTGAAAGAGTTGGAATTATTGGTTTTAATGGTGCAGGTAAAAGTACTATTTTAAAAATATTATCTGGTGTTTTAAAACCTACTTCCGGTAAAATTCAAACCTATGGAACTATTGCTCCATTACTTGAACTTGGTGCAGGTTTTGACCATAATTACAGCGGACGTGAGAACGTATTTTTAAATGGGGCTATTTTAGGTTATTCAAGAGAGTTTTTAGAAAGTAAATATGATGAAATATTGGAATTTTCTGAATTAGGTGATTTCATAGATATTCCAATTAAAAATTACTCTTCAGGTATGGTAGCAAAATTAGGTTTTTCAGTTGCAACCATTGTGGAACCTGATGTATTAATTTTGGATGAAGTATTATCTGTTGGAGATGTAAAATTCCAGAAAAAAAGTGGAGATAAACTTAAATCCATGATGGGTTCTGGTGTAACAGTGTTACTTGTATCACATGCAACAGATAACATTCGTGAATTATGTACCCGTGCAATCTGGCTTGATCAAGGTAAATTAGTCATGGACGGGGATGTTGATTATGTCTGCGATGCATATATTGAAGCAGCTAAAAAAGCCTCTGAAGAACAGTTAAGCGGACTGGATTTACAATAATTTTTTTATTTTTTTTAATAGTTATTTTAATTAATTATTAGTTATAAAATATTAATCATATTTAAAAATTTTATAAGTGATTATATGAAAGGTATTGTACTTGCCGGTGGTTCTGGAACTCGTTTGTATCCTATTACTAAAGCAGTTTCTAAGCAGTTATTGCCGTTATATGATAAACCGATGATTTATTATCCTATTTCTGTTCTTATGCTTGCGGGAATTAAAGAGATTTTGATTATTTCTACTCCTCGTGATTTGCCTATGTATAAGGATTTGTTAGGTGACGGTTCTTCATTAGGTATTAGTTTTGAGTATGCTGTTCAGGAACATCCTAATGGTCTTGCTGAAGCTTTCATTGTTGGTGAAGACTTTATTGGTGAGGATAATGTTGCTTTAATTTTAGGAGATAACATTTTCCATGGACATAGATTTACAGAGATTTTGGAACGTGCTACTAATCTTGATGAAGGAGCAGTTATTTTTGGTTATTATACTAATAATCCTGAAGCTTTTGGTGTTGTTGAGTTTGATGATGACTGGAATGTATTGTCTGTTGAGGAAAAACCAGAACATCCTAAATCCAATTATATTGTTCCAGGATTATATTTCTATGATAATGACGTAATTGAAATTGCTAAAAATGTAAAGCCATCCGATAGGGGAGAAGTTGAGATTACTTCTGTTAATGAAGAATATTTAAATCGTGGAAAACTTAAAGTAGAACTTTTAGGTCGTGGAATGGCCTGGTTAGATACTGGTACTCATACTGGCCTTTTGGAAGCGGCTAATTTCATAGAAACAGTTCAGAAAAGACAAAGTTTATACATTGCATGTCTTGAAGAAATTGCTTATCTTAAAGGTTACATTACAAAAGAACAATTACTAAAAACAGCTGAAGAGCTTAAAAAAACAGATTATGGACAATACTTATTTAATTTAGCGGAAAGGTGATTATTTATGGGTCAATTTAAATTTACAGAATGTGATATTGAAGGAATGTTTATTGTTGAGCCTGCGGTTTTCGGTGACAATCGCGGATATTTTATGGAAACTTATAATGAGAATGATTTTAAGGAAGCGGGTTATGATTTAACTTTTGTTCAGGACAACCAGTCTTCATCATCAAAAGGAGTACTTAGGGGACTTCATTTACAGTTAACACAGCCTCAAGGTAAATTAGTTCGTGTTTTAAAAGGTGAGGTTTTCGATGTTGGTGTCGATTTAAGAGGCGATTCTCCTACTTATGGTGAATGGTTTGGTGCAATTTTATCTGATGAAAATAAAAAGCAGTTGTACATTCCTCCTTGCTTTGCTCATGGATTTTTAGTGTTATCTGACCATGCAGAATTCGCTTATAAATGTACTGATTTTTATAATGGTCCTGATGAAAGTGGAATTATTTGGAATGATCCGGATATTGCCGTTGAATGGCCTATTGATGATATTGATGAGTTAATATTTTCTGAAAAGGATGAAAAATGGCCAACACTTGCAGAATCACAAATTAAATATTAATGGATGTTTTATTTATGAGTACTATTTTAATTACTGGTGGAGCAGGCTTTATCGGAAGCAATTTCGTTAAATACATGTTAGGTAAGTATTCCGACTATGATATTATTAATTTGGATGCTCTAACTTACTGCGGAAACCTGGAAAATTTAAAAGATATTGAAGATATGGATAATTATACTTTTGTTAAAGGTGATATAAGAGATAAAGAATTGGTAAATGATTTGGTAGCTAAATCTGATTATGTTATTAACTTTGCTGCTGAAAGCCATGTCGACAGAAGTATAACTGACCCTGAAATATTCATTAAATCCAATGTATTAGGAACACAGGTATTATTGAATGCAGCAAAAGAATTTGGAGTTGAAAAATACATTCAAATCTCTACCGATGAAGTTTATGGAACACTGGGAGAAACAGGATATTTCTCTGAAACTACTCCATTACAACCAAACAGTCCATATTCAGCATCCAAAGCTGGTGGAGATTTAATAACAAGAGCATATTTTGAAACATTTGATTTACCGATTAATATTACTCGATGTTCCAATAATTACGGTCCTTATCAATTTCCAGAAAAACTAATACCTTTAATGATATCCAATGCGTTAGAAGATAAAAAGTTACCAATATATGGGGATGGAAAAAATATACGTGACTGGTTACATGTATACGACCACTGCCAAGCAATAGATTTGGTATTGCATGAAGGAAAACTTGGTGAAGTTTATAATATTGGTGGACACAACGAAAGGCAAAACATCCAAATCGTAAAACTAATACTCGAGGCACTAGGAAAAGATGAATCACTTATAGAATTTGTAGCTGACAGATTAGGTCACGATAGACGTTATGCAATTGATGCAGATAAAATCCGCAATGAACTTGGATGGGAACCAAAATACACCTTCGAAACTGGTATAAAAGAAACAATTCAATGGTATTTGGATAATCAGGACTGGATGGACCAGGTGAAAAGTGGAGAATACCAACAATATTACGAAAAAATGTATGAAAATAAATAAAGGGCGAAATCATGGATGTTAAGATTTCAGTAGTCTTACCTGTTTATAATGTTGCCGACTATCTTAGAAAATGTTTAGATAGTTTAGTTAATCAGACTTTTAAGGATTTTGAAGTTATTTGTGTAAATGACGGGTCTACTGATTTATCTTTAGGTATCCTTGAAGGTTATGCATTAACTGATTCAAGATTTAAAATTATATCTCAGGAAAATCAGGGATTGAGCGGAGCTCGCAATACTGGAATCGAACATATCCAAGGCGAATATGTTTTATTCGTTGATTCAGATGATTGGTTAGAGGAAAATGCTTTGGAATTATTATATGAACATGTAAAAGGTTTTAATTCCGAAATAACGATGTTTAAATTTAAATTTTTCGATGATGATACTTCAGAGATTAGTGAAGATCAATTTACAAATTTGGAAGTGATTGATCCTGCATTGTATACGGGTAATTTTTCCTATCATGATGTTTTAGATATTATTTTTAAAATATCTCATGCTCCTTTTAACAAATTATATAAAACTTCTTTTTTAAAGGATTTGGATGCTAAATTTTTATATGGTTCCTATTATGAGGATGTTGAATTTTTTTACAAGGTCTTTTTTAAAGCTAAAAAAGTTTCAGTTCTTCCACAATATCTTTATTATTACCGTATTCGCGATTATTCCATATCAACTAGTGGTGATGAAGGTTCTTTTGATATATTTAATGTGCTTGAATCCACTAAACAAAATGTAATTGATGCTAAAATTTATGATGATGTAAAACAAGGTTGGTTAATGTTTATTATTGTAAATTTAAAGTTTGTTTACTTCAGATTAAATGATAATTATAAAAATAAGTTTATTGACAAAATGAAAGAGAAATTCGATGATTATGAATTAAATGATGTTGTTTTTAGTGAAGAATGGCATTATTCAGACAGGGCTTTTTACGAATCTATTCAGGTATCGGATAATTATAAGGAATTTAATTTGAATTGTGAAAAAGTTTCTTATGAAATTTTGGCTAAACATTATGAAACTTTATCTAATGTATATAAAAATCAGATTGATGAGTTAACTGCAGAAAATAATCGTTTAAAAGAAGAGTTAAATTCTTCTATTAAATCCAAGTTTAAAAGAATTGTGAAATCATGAATAAGTTAAGTGTTATAATACCGGTTTATAATGGAGAAGAATATCTCAGGAAATGTCTGGATTCTGTTGTGAATCAAAGTATTGGTATTGACAATATTGAAGTAATTATTGTAAATGATAATTCTACTGACAATAGTTTAAATATAATTAATGAATACTGTGATAAATATCCTAGCTTTAAACTTATATCAAATAATTCTCAATTGGGAGCTGGTGAATCTAGAAATAAAGCTATTGGTGAAGTTAGATCTGATTATTTAACTTTTATTGACTGTGATGATTTTATTTCTTTAAATGCTTATGAAGATTCATTATTAAAAATTGAGGAGTCCGGTGCCGATTTATTAGTTTTTAATTGGGAAACTTACACAGGTACAGATTATGTAGAGCCAATTAATATTCATCAGCAAAATACTTTAGAAAACAAATTAATTAATTCAATTGATGAAAATCCTAAATTAATATTTTCGACTCCTTCATGGAATAAAATATATCATAAAAGTTTATTCAAATATTTAAAATTCTCCAATGCTTTGTATGATGATAATCTGGCTGTTGTTAGTTCACTTATTAATGCTTCTAAAATATTTTTATCAAAAGATGCCACATATTTCTATAGAAAGAATTTAACTTCAACAACTGAAAATATTACGCCGCAGCATGGTATTGATTTATCCGAATCAATTAAAGAATTATATGATTTAAATAATAGAAATGTTGCTTTATTAAATGTAAAATTTATTAATGATGTTTTATTCTGGATATATTATTATGATTGGTCTATTCCTGATGAAATTGCTGTAATTTCTAAATTAAGAGAATCTGCATATAATATTTCAGCAAAAGATTTGGATTATTTCAAACAATTATTCCCGGATTACGAAGTATTTTATAGAAAGGATTGCTTAGATTTAAATAATTTTGATAGTGAAACATTTTTAGCTAAATATAAGTATTTTAATAGG
>ONIK01000033.1 GCA_900317865.1 uncultured Methanobrevibacter sp.
TATTGTTGAAACGGAAGAAATTAATGAAATTACTACTAATCCTGATGAAATTAATAAATTTTATGATTTGTTGTCTTATCATTTATCTTTTATAGATTTATCTTCAATTCGCCAAAACAGATTCATTGATGTTAACACACAAAATTTTTTAATTTATTTAAAAATCAATGATTTTCATGTGGTTTTAGATGATTCCAATCAGGTTTTATTTTATGCAGGCGATGTTCTTTTAGATAATTTAAATAATAAGGATTTATTAATAGATATTGTTGAAATTAATAATGGCAATCTTAACTTTTCAGGAAATATTATTAGTCATTGCCCCCCAGAATTTTTATCAATTCATGCAGTAGTGGAATCTGAAAATGAAAAGAAGATTTATTATGGAGTTTATAGTGATTATTCCACTTCTGATCGCAAAACTCACAGATATTTGTCCTGTCCATGGGGTTATAATTATAATTTTGATGTTAAAATCCCTATTGAGAATGAATCTAGAATTAATTTCATACTGAAGTATAAGCATGACGATATTGTTTCGTTTTCAGATAATTCCTTTTCTTTAATACATTATTCTTATAAAGATGTTTTAAAATTAGAATTCAAGTCCATATCTAAAGCTTTAAAGGATTGTGGGTTTTACACTATTTTATTCAAATTGATTTTTTTAATTCTCATACCATTTATGATAAATAAACGTATCTGGCTATTTTGCGATAGAATGATGCTGGCAGATGATAACTGCGAACACCTGTTTAAATATTCTATTAAACAGGACGACAATATTAAAAAATACTATGTAATTAATAAGAAAAGTGTTGATTATAAACGATTAAAAGCTATTAGCAATAATATAATCGCCTATGGTAGTTTAAAGCATAAATTATTATTTTTATTCAGTGAAAAATTAGTTAATTCCCATTTTTTTAGAACCCCAACAAATCCATTTTTAGGAGGAGATTTATCTCTGTTTAAAATGATGATGGTTGATTCAATGATTAAAAATAATTACTTGTATAGCGGTGCTTTTTATCATGATTTTTGTTTCATTCAACACGGGATTATTTTACATGACTTATCTTCCTATTTTAAAAAATATGATTTTAACTACTCTGTTATTGTCACAACAGTTGAAAAAGAAAGATATTCTATTATTAGTGGCAATTATAACTATGATGAAGATAGAATTCAATTACTGGGCCTTACAAGATATGATAATCTAATCAATGAAGAAAATAAGCAAATATTACTCAGCCCTACATGGAGAGTTTTGGTGGATGATTATGATTTGTTTGCAAATTCTGACTATTTAAAGTCAGTTAATTCCTTTTTAAATAATCAAAAGTTAATTGATACAACAAAAAAATATGGTTATAATTTAGTTTTTAAAATACATCCAGAATTACACAGATTTAAAAGATTTTTCATCTTACCTGAAGAGTTTAAAATAACTACTGAAAGCTATTCCAAATTATTACGTGAATCTTCCATTATGATTACCGATTATTCATCTCTTGCTTTTGATTTCGCATATCTTAAAAAACCAATAATATATTATCAAAACAAAGAAAATGAAACTTTCCATAATCCAGAATCTTATTTCGATTATGAAACAATGGCATTTGGTGATATTGTCACAAATGAAGATGATTTGGTTGATAAAATAATATATTTTATGGAAAATGGAACTGTAATGGATGATGCAGAATATAAAAAACGCTGCGAAGACTTTTTCTATTATAATGATAGGAACAATTGTAAAAGAGTATATGAATGGCTTTTAAACCATTAATACTTGAAATACTTTTCGTGTCTTTTCACATAGTAAGTTAAAAATAGGTATAATATAATAGAACCAAAGCTCATTCCAAAAGTAAATCCAATAAAAATCCCTGTTTCTCCCAATTTAAATCCAAATCCAAATAACCATGTGAAAAAAGTAGCACAAAATGCTGAATTAAAAATAGTTAAAATTAATGATATAATTCCCTTACCCATAGATCTGAATATATTACAGGTAATTACAGTAAACGGTAAAAATATCATAAAGAAACTTAAAATTTTCAGACTGCTTATTATTTTTATACTCAAAGCAGAGTTCGCAGGCGCAAATAATGTAGATATAGGTCCGGCAAATATAAATAAACAAGCCCATATAATTATTGAAGATATTAATTCCAATTTAAGCCCATAATTCAATGTTGTTTTAAAATTATTTAAATTACGCCCACCATATGCCGCACCAGCCACAGTTAAAACCGCCCCACCAATAGCTACTAACGGAGAAAATCCAACAGAAATCAATCTCCAAGATGAAGTATAAGCCGCCACAGCAATCGCCCCCGAAAGTATTTCCAGCCAGTAATTCATTAAAACCGCACTAACAAAAATTACAAACTGCTCCACACTCGTTGGAATACCCACGATGAAAATATCCTTGTAAATTCCCAAATTCCTTTTATATGTTTTCATCTCTACTTTTAAAAAATTATCTTTTCGTATAAACATCCAATAAACCATCAAAATAAGAGCAATTGTAGATGAAACAACAGTTGCTAAAGCTGCACCCATAACACCCCAATTTAAAATAAAAATGAAAATAGGATCCAAAATCATATTTATAACAGTGGAAAAGATTAAAGGATAAGTTGCACGTTTAATCGCATATTCTGCTCTAAAAATAGCTGACATCATCGCAGGAATAAAAATTGTACAGGAAGCCAAAATTATTATATATCCATAATTCAGCGCATCTTCAATAACTTCTCCGGCACCAATTAATAATAAAAAAGATTTTAAAGTAATAAATAAAAAAACAGTTGATATTACACTTATAACAAAACTAACTATCATCGAGTGAACAGCCGCATTTTCAGCATTTTCATAATCCTTTGCTCCAATATATCTGGATATACAACTATTAGAACCTGCTCCTAAACCGTTCGCAATACCTGAAAGAACAACAAGCAATGGAGATACAAAACCGATAGCGGCAATTGCATCATAACTATAATTTGCAATCCATACACTATCTATGAAACTATTTAGAAGTATAACTAAATTACAGATAAAAAGTGGAACAGCCAGTTTAATTATCGCTTTTTTCGGTTGATTTATAATAATATCTATATCTTTTGCAGACATCCTATCTCCAAATATTAATCTTTTATTAATATAATATATTTTTATAGGAAGGTTAAGAATCACTGAAAAAGATGAAAGATAGGAATATAAAAAAAATAAACACGATAAACTAACAAAATTACTGAGAAATTGACCGTCCAAAAGTACAATTTAACCAAATATTTATTAAATGGTAAAAAATAAACTTCATATTACTAACAACAAAATCAAAGGATACTTCAAAATAACACTCCCACAAAATCTAAAAAGAATATATCGAACAAGACAAGGACTAATACGATGGATAAGACTACAAAAAATCAGATGGACAGAAAGAAATGTTTTATACAATGAATCAAAAAACTTCCAAATCTATTCAAACAACAAAAAAATTGAAACTACATCATGACAATTTTATACAGAGCCTTATTAACAAGTTATTAATAATTTAAAATATTTATAAAAAGTTATATTAAAAATTAGTAATTTATTAACGAAAATATTGAATTTAAAAAATAACTCGTTGATTATTATCATCGAAACGAAATTTAAAAACAGTTATAAATATAGTAAATTATGTCTGAAAAAAGTGTTCAAAAAATTAGGAAAAAACAAGTAAAAATGAACAGATTACAAAATTAGATTATTTTATGCCAAACCTCTTATTAGCTACAAAAATATTGAATTATAATTAATCTTTTTATATTACTAATTACAATAAATTAAATTATACTGATTTTTAAGATAATTTTTTATTATAATAACGGTGAATTAGATGACACATTGGATTGAAAATATAGCTAACGAATTAATAAAAAGAGATGTGGAAGAACACATAATAGCTTGTGGAACTTCCATTTCTGGTTCAATACACATAGGAAACTCATGTGACATATTTATAGCAAACGCAGTAGGAAAAAAATTAAGAGAAAAAGGAAAAAAAGCTAAAACTGTTTGGATTGCTGATGACCACGATCCACTTAGAAAAGTTTGGGAATGCCATATTCAATGATTCCATGTCCTGACGGTTGCTGTGACAACTTCGTAGAACATTTTGAAAAACCATTACTTTCAGTTATAGATGATTATGGAATAGAAATGGAAGTTAAATCCGGTTTTGAAATGTATAAAAGCGGAGTTTATAATGATTACATAAGAACAGCCTTTGAAAATGTAGATGAAATTAAAGAAATATTTAATGAATACAGAAGAGAACCCTTAGCTGACGATTGGTTACCATATAATCCAATTTGTGAGGAATGTGGACGTGTAAATACAACTTATGCTTATGATTACGATGGAGATATCGTTAAATACAGATGTGAATGTGGGCATGAAGGTGAAATGGACATTAAATCCGGAAACGGTAAATTAACCTGGAGAGTTGAATGGGCTGCAAGATGGAAAATATTCGGAACTACATGTGAACCATTTGGAAAAGACCATGCTGCCAGCGGCGGATCTTATGATGTAAGCAGTGTTATTTCAGAACAGATTTTTGATTATCCTGCACCATATCCAGTACCCTATGAATGGATTACACTGGATGGTGAAGCAATGAGTAAATCTCATGGGGTATTCTTTGCACCTGAAGAATGGTTAAAAATTGGTCCTGCAGAAAGTCTTAACTACTACCTATTCAGGTCAAAACCTATGAAGGCAAAAGATTTCTCACCAAAAATGCCTTATTTAGACTTCATTGATCAGTTTGATAAAGTGGAAAAAGTATTCTATAATGAAGAGGAAGCGCCATCCGAAAAAGAAGATAAAAAATTCAGAGAAATTTATGAAATTGCACAAATTAATGTTGGTGAGCCACTTCCATTCAGACCGCCATTCAGATTCCTGGTAAATGCCTATCAGATTGCCGGTGATGATTTAGAAAAAATATTTGGAATTTTAAAAAGAAATTCCCAGTTAACCAAAAGTTTTGAAAATAAGGAATTCAGTGATTTAACCGAAGCGGAATTAGCACAATACAGACAACGTATTGATAATGTAAAATATTGGTTAGACACATATGCTCCAAAATTCGTTAAATTCCAAGTACAGGAAAAAAATATTCCTAAATTACCGTTGACAGAAGAACAAGATCAGTTCTTAAGTGATTTAGCAGATTTAATAGAAACAACTGAGTTCAGTGATGCGGCAGCACTGCACGATGCAATGTATGAAATTTTAGAAGGACAAGGCTTAAAACCGCAAAAAGGTTTCCAAGCAATTTATAAAATGATACTCGGTCAAAAACAAGGTCCAAGAGCAGCATCATTCTTATTATCATTAGATAAAGACTTTGTTGTTAAAAGACTTAGAAAAGAAGCTTAAATCAAGCTTCTAAATTCTTTTTTTAGTAATATTTCATCTCCAACACTTACTGTTTGATAATCTAATTTTTTAAATATATCAAAAAGCACGTCTTCATCATCCAAAAATACATAAGATGCTTTAAATTCCAAATCAATAGCTATTTTTTCTAACTGTTTAATTAATTTATATGATATTTCTTCACGATTTTTATTAGAATCAACAAATAAACTAATAATTTCAATCGAATCTGAATCAAATACTTTAAAACTAGCACAGCCAACAGTAGATGTGAAATTAACTAAAAGCAAAACCACTTGGGGTTCGTCCAAAATACAACCAAAAGACCTGCAAAATTCAATGAATCTTTCATCCCGCTCATCAGTGACTATAACTTCCATTATTTAACCTCGGTTGTGTTTCCAACTTTTGCAAGCTCTTCATCCCATATTTCTGAGTTATTGGCCGCAAACTTTAAAAATAAATCTCTGCATCTTAAGTCATTTAAAACAACAACTTCAACATCATTACATTTAAGCAAGTTTTCAGCACCCATCAATGTAGTATTTTCACCTATAACAACACGAGGTATATTGTATAATATAACTGCACCGGAACACATTGGACATGGGGAAAGAGTTGTGTATAATGTGCATTGAATATAATCTTCATAATCTAAACGGCCTGCATTTTCAATAGCATCCATTTCAGCATGTAAAATTACAGAATCATTTTGAATTAACCTATTATGTCCTTTAGAAATAACTTTACCATCTTTAACAAGGACAGCACCAATTGGAATTCCACCATCTTTTAAAGACTTTTCAGCTTCTTTAATAGCTAATTCCATAAAATAAGCATCGTTTTTCATAAAAAAAGAAATTAATAGATGATTATTAATTAATCATCTTATTTGAATCTGTTTAAAAATCCACCTTTATTAGATTGATTTTCAGCATCTTGTTTAAGTTTATCAATTTGGTTTCTTAAATCGGAAATAGTTTTTTGATTATCATTTGATAATTTATCATAATTACTCTGTTTAATTTTTAATTCTGATTTAAGATTTACAATTTCATCTTTTAATTTATCAATGGATTTTTTAGCGTTTTCATCCACTTCTGCTTTATAATCACCCATTTCAATGAGTTTTTTCCTCAAATCATCCACTTCTGCTTTAAGATCTTCATTTTGTTTTTTATAATCTTCTAATTCATCATTTGATTCTCTTAAATCATCACTTAATTTTTGATTTGCATTTTTTAACTCATCAACATCGGATTCTTGTAATCTGCGTATTTTTTCTTTTAAAGATGCAATTTTTTCTTCATATTCATCTTTAATTGTTTCTAATTCAGATTCAAGCCTATCGGTTCTTGCTTTGTTAACAGCACTTTCTGCACCTAACTCACCAATACGATTACTTAAATCTTCATTGATGTCAAGCTGATTATAATATTTTCTAGAAGTTTTATCCAAAGCACTGGTTAATTCTACCTTAAGAGCTTTTAATTTAGAATTTTCTTTTTTAAGGTCTGGAATGATGGTATTAGTTAAATAATTTAACTCATTAGATTGATTTTTTAATTTTGAGTCTTTTGCTTTTAACTCTTCTTTTAAGTGTTCCACATCAACATCATCATCTTGAGATTTAGGCTCTTCAACAACCTCTTCAGCAGGTTCTTCCACAACTGCTTCATCCACTACTTCTTCCTCAAAAGTTTCCTCAACTACTACTTCTTCAGCAGGTTCTTCCACAACTACCTCTTCCACTACTTCTTCCTCAACAACCTCTTCAACAGGCTCTTTTTCAACTGTTTCAACAACAGTTTCTTCTACCTGAGGTTTATTTTTAGAAATAGCTTTTTCTTGTTCTTTTTTAACATCAACAGTAGTTGATTTTTCTTTTTGAGACTTATTACCTAATTTAGTAAAATCTAATTTTATTTTATTTCCATATAATTTGTTTACTGGTTCATCAGACATTTAATCACCACTAAAAGCAATGAAAAATTTTTGTATTCGACAGTCTATGTAACAAATACATTTCTTTATTAAATTATTTAAATATTTATTGATTATTTAAAAAGGTTAACTTTTTCACATGTATGCACATGGCGAAATTTAATATAGTGCAAAATATACATATAATAACTAACTAATTTTAAAAACCCACGGCGATATTATGGATTATTTTGAGAGATTAGAAGCTGAAACACATGCATTATACGATATAGCTAATGAAGCTAGGTCTAAAGGATTGGATGTTGAAACAAAAACTGAAGTCCCATTAGCAAAGGATTTAGCTGAAAGGGTTGAAGGGCTTGTTGGTCCTGAAGGTGTAGCTAAACGTATTAAAGAATTAGAGAAGAACATGGACAGAGAACAAGTTGCTTTTGAAATAGCAGCTGAGATTGCATCATCAAAATTTGAATTAACTGGTGAAAAAGCAGATTATGATGAAGAACAGAGATGTGATCAAGGCCTTAGAACTGCACTGGCTATTCTAACAGAAGGAGTAGTAGCCGCCCCATTGGAAGGTATTTCCCAGGTTAAAATTAAGGAAAATTTCGATTCAACAAAATATATCGCCGTTTATTTTGCAGGACCTATTAGGAGTGCTGGAGGTACTGCTGCTGCACTTGCAGTTTTGCTCGGAGATAAAATCAGAAGAGCTATTAATATTGATATATTTAAGCCTATTGAAGATGAAATTGAACGTTATGTAGAAGAAGTTGAACTTTATGAGTCCGAAGTTACCAATCTTCAATACTCCCCAACACCAGAAGAGGTAAGATTTGCTGCCAATAACATTCCTGTTGAAGTAACAGGAGAACAGACAGATGCCGTTGAAGTATCTCACAGAGATTTGGAACGTGTTGAGACAAACAATATTCGTGGTGGAGCACTATTGGCTATGGTTGAAGGAGTTGTTCAAAAATCCAAAAAAATCCATAAAATTTCCAATAAGCTTGGCCTTAATTGGGAATGGCTTACTGAATATTCCAAACCTAAAAAAGAAGATTCCTCTGATTCTTCTGATGAATCAGAAATTGTCCATGAACCTAAATATATTCAGGATATTATTGGCGGTAGACCTGTTTTAGGACATCCTTCTGAAAAAGGCGGGTTCAGATTAAGATACGGCCGATCAAGAAATACCGGTCTTGCTACAATGGGAGTACACCCTGCAACAATGGCATTGCTTGAATTTTTAGCAGTCGGAACACAACTTAAAATTGAATATCCCGGAAAGGGAAACTGTGTAGTTCCCGTGGATTCAATCGAAGGTCCTACTGTAAAACTTAAAAATGGTGATGTTGTTGTTATCAACAGTGTTAAGCAAGCACGTGAACTTAAAAAAGATGTTGTTGAAATATTATTCCTAGGAGATATGCTTGTTGCATTTGGTGAGTTTTTAAGAAACAACCAGCCATTATATCCATCAGGATGGTGTGAAGAATGGTGGATTGGACTTTTAAAGGAAAGTGAAAATTATTCCGAAGAGGACAATCTTGACTTGGGTCGTTTGGAATATGATTATTTACCGGCTAAAGAAGCCTTTGAACTATCTAAAAAATATGATATTCCTCTTCATCCAAAATACACGTATTGTTATAATGATGTAACAATTGAAGATTTGAATGCACTATATGATTTATTAATGGAATGTAAAGATACTTATAGTCCCGAAAACGGAATTAAATTAAAATTATCTTATCCAAAAAGAACACTTGAGATAATTGGTGTACCTCATATTGTCCGTGATGGAGAAATAATTATAGATGCAGATAATTCATATGCACTTATCTCAACATTAGTGGACAGATTACCTAAAAAAGATACAACAATTGAAGCTTTAAATGAAGTATCAGAGATTGAAATTAAAAACAAGGCGCCCGCATACATCGGTACTCGTGTAGGTAGACCTGAAAAATCAAAAGAAAGATTAATGAAGCCTGCACCTCACGGATTATTCCCAATCGGAACATATGGTGGAGCTCAAAGACTTGTTGCAAACGCTGCCAAGAAAGGCACAATTCAAGTAGAATTATCCAGAAGAAAGTGTTCAAATCCAGATTGCAGATTAATGTCATTTAGTTCAATCTGTCCTAAATGTGGCTCACCAACAGAAATGGGCAAGCCGGACAATAAAAAAATTAATTTGGCATCAATGCTTAAAAAAGCATCAGATAATGTTAATGTAAGAAAAGTGGATAAATTTAAAGCTGTTGTAGGTATGATATCAGAATCAAAACTTCCAGAACCATTAGAAAAAGGAATACTTAGGGCTAAAAATGAAGTATTCACTTTTAAAGATGGTACAATACGTCATGATTCAACAGATTTGCCATTGACCCATTTCATCCCTAAAGAAATTGGAGTTAGTGTTGAAAAACTATTGGAAATGGGCTATGAACATGACTGTTATGGAAAGCCAATTGAAAATGAAAACCAGATTATTGAACTCAAAGTTCAGGACGTTGTTATTTCATATAACTGTGCCGAATATCTGGTTAATACGGCCCATTTTATTGATGATGAGTTAACTAGATTTTATGGAATGGAAAGTTTCTATAATGTTAAAACAAAAACCGATTTAATCGGTCATTTAATAGCGGGACTTGCACCCCACACATCCGCAGGAGTTTTAGGTCGTATTGTCGGATTTACAAAGGCTCTTGGATGTTATGCTCATCCATATTTCCACTCAGCAAAACGTAGAAATTGTGATAGTGACGAAGATGCAGTCATGCTGCTTTTAGATGCACTGATTAACTTCTCTAAAACTTATTTACCTAATACTCGTGGAGGAAGTATGGATGCACCACTGGTTTTATCTTCAAGAATTGATCCTGAAGAAATTGACGATGAATCACATAACATAGATATCTATGCTCGTTTCCCTGTTGAGTTTTATGATAAGACAAAAGATCCGCTGAAACCAGCTGAAGTATTGGATTTGATTGATAATGTTGAAAAACATTTAGGAACTCCGCAGCAATATGAAGGTCTGATGTTTTCTCATCACACATCAAGTATTCATGCGGGACCTACACTTTGTCTTTATAAAAGATTGCCATCAATGAAAGAAAAAGTGGAAGCTCAAATCGAACTTGCAGAAAAAATCAGAGCTGTGGATCAAAGAGATGTTGTTCAAAGAGTATTATCTTCCCATTTCTTACCTGATATAATGGGTAACTCCAGAGCATTTTCTAAACAAAAAGTAAGATGTACCAAATGTAATTCCAAATACAGAAGAATTCCTTTAACTGGAAAATGTACCAAATGCGGAGGAAATCTTATCCTCTCAGTTTCAAAAGGGTCTGTTCAAAAGTATCTTGGAATTTCACAGGACTTAGTTAACAGGTATCCTGTATCACCTTATTTGAAACAACGTTTAGAAATCCAAGAATATGGTATTAATTCACTTTTTGAAAGTGATAAGTCCAAGCAAAGCTCTTTAGATGTATTTTTCTAAATTGTAATATTACTCTTCAAATGCTCTTGGACAATCCAAATTTAATATATACAATAAAAATAAAAAATGGAATCTTGTAAAAATATTGTTCGTAACGATACGAACAATATATATACAAGTACAAACTAATATTATAATTAAGTGGTTAGTAGTAGATAGCTTGCCCTATCTTTTTTTTACTGATCAGTTTATTAGGAAAAATGGTGTGTAAAATGGAAAAAAGTTCAGAAATAGCAAATAACTTAAATAAATCCATTAAAATTAATGTAGAAAAAAATAATGGAATTAGAGAAAGATTCAGTTATGAAAAATTATTAAAATCATTAGTAATGGTTGAAACCCCATTCTTTGAATCTGATAAAATTGTAGCTACCGTCGTATCACAGTTATATGATGGAATTACTACAAAAGAAATTAAAAAAATCGTTTATGAATGTTTAGAAGATATCGATGGTGAAATAGCCAACAAATACTTAGCAAGTACCCAATTAAAAGTACGTACTTCAAGAGACACCATTGAAGCATTCGATTTATCTAAAATTGCAAATACTTTAATTGAAGAAACTGGTGCAAGCCAAGAAACAGCTTTTGAAATAGCTACCGAAACTTGGAAAGAACTTAAAAAATTAAATGTAGAGTACTTAACTGCACCTATGATAAGGGAAATCGTTAACACCAAATTAGTTGAATACGGACTTGAAGATTTAAGAAGCCGTTACACTCGTTTAGGTATTCCCGTTTATAACATTACCTCTTTAATTGAAAATGGTAACAGAGATAATGCAAACATGATTCACAACCCTGAAAGTATTCACAAACATGTAGCAGACGAAGCATTAAAACAATACGCATTATTAAAAATGCTTCCGGCACACTTAGCTGATGCACACATGGCAGGTGACATTCACATTCACGATTTAGAATTCTTCGCAGGCAGACCTTTAAACTGTATGCAACATGATATTAGAACATTCATCAAATACGGCCTTAAAGTAGACGGTACCGGTGACCACACATCTATTGCAGGTGCACCAAACCATATGGAAACTTTAATGAACCACACTGGTGAAATCATGCTTGCAGCACAACAAAACATGTCCGGAGGACAAGGAATGTCCCTTTGGAATGTATTTGTGGCTCCATTTGCAAGAGGAAGAACCTATGAAGAAATCAAACAATCAGTTCAAATGCTTGTTTACAACTTAAACATGGCTTACGCTGCTCGCGGATCACAAGTTCCATTTACCAGTATGGCATTGGAATTTGGAGTTCCGGACTTCTTAAAAGATGAAACTGCATACGGACCAAAAGGTAAAGTGGTTGGAACTTACGCAGATTTCGAAGAAGAAACCAGATTAATCCAAAGAGCATTCACTGAAACTTTACTTGCTGGAGATAATGAAGGAAAACCTCATTTATTCCCAAATACCATTTACACATTACGTGAAGAAACTATGGGTAGTGAATATGAAGATGATATCCGTTTAGTTCACGAATTATCCGCAAAATATGGTTCATCATACTTTGTAAATATGTTAGCTGACTACAGAGGAGACATGGCTAACTACATGGGATGTAGAACATGTTTACAAGACAACTGGACCGGTGACTGGGATCAAGATTGTTTAAGAACCGGTAACCTCGCATACGTAACCTTAAACCTCCCAAGAATCGGATACCAATCACGCGATGAATCCCAAGTATTCGAATACTTAGATGAATACATGGATTTAGCTACCGAAACCTTAATGCTTAGAAGAGAACAAGGTTTAAAATGTTTAAATGACTTCCACATTTTACCATTCTTAAAACAGCAAGTAGCTGAAGATTCATATTACAGAATCCAGAACTCAACATTATCCTTTGGTTTCGTAGGACTTAATGAAATGTTATTATCCTTATTCGGAGAAGGTATCGAAAACCCTGATGCAAATAAATTTGGTATCAAATGTCTCGAATACATAAATGAAAGAGCAAACAAATTAAAAGAAGAAACTGGACTCAGATGGTCTGTTTTACAAACTCCTGCTGAATCTACTGCTTACAGATTTGCAACTCTTGACAAAAAACAATTCGGAGACCAAGCTATCGTGCAAGGTGACGGAAATGCTAACTACTACACCAACTCCTCACATGTACCAGTAGATACCGAAGCATCATTAATTGAAAAAATTAAAATTGAAGAACAATACCACCCATTAACCCCTGGTGGACACATCTTCCATGCATTCATGGGTGAATCATACTCTGATCCAGATTCATTAATGAGCTTAACCAATAAAATTGCAAGAAAATCAGATATTGGTTTCTGGGCTTACAGCTCAGCTTTAAGTTTCTGTTTAAAATGTAAAACTTTAATGAAAGGATTAAACCAAACCTGCCCAACTTGTGGTGAAAGTGAAGATGTAGAATGGTATGACAGAATTACTGGATACGTACAGCAAGTAGGTCGTGCAAAATCTGCATCAGGTGGTTGGAACCCAGGTAAACGTCAAGAATTAATTGACAGAAGAAGATTTGAAGATAACTAAATTTAGTTATCTTTCACACCATTTTTTTACACACCTTTTCATCACCAACAAAAATACTAAAAAAACTAAAAGTATATTAATATCTTTAAATATAAATTATACTATTATCATATCACTGATGATAATTTATTTTCACAATCTATGTTACTAGTATTTATGGGCTTTTTTGATACTAGGTAGCTGATAACATAGACTTAATTAATACCCAGTGCATTAATAAATCGAGGTAATAAAAATGCAAAGATCAAGAGGATTTAAAAGCAGATCAAGAAAAAAATTAACTAAAGTTGAAAGAAAAGGAAGAACTAATCCTATTACTAACAGATTCCAAAAATTTGAAGAAGGAGATTTAGTTCACATTATTATTAATCCAAGTATTCAAAAAGGTCAGCCACATTCAAGATTCCATGGTAAAACTGGAAAAATCATCGGAACTAAAGGTAAAGCTTATTTAGTAGCTTTAAAAGAAGGAAACAAAGCAAAAGAATTAATTGTTAGACCTGACCACTTAAAATTACAAAACTGATTTAAATGATTGGTAAAAACGTCATTAAAAAAGAGGAAATCTCAGGAGTTGAAGTAAAAGAAACTCTTGAAGAATTCTCTCAAAATTATGAATTAAACTATGAGCAAAATGTAACTTTAAATCATCTTGCCAGATTTCCAAGATTTTCCCTTGAAGACTCACAGGAAATTATGGAAAAACTTGAAAACGATATTGGCTTAAGACACAAAGTTGCAGTGCACATTGTAGATTTAATTCCACAAGACTTATCTGATTTAAGATTAATATTCGCAAAAGAACCTACACAAGTAACTCCAGAAGAAATGGATAAAATTCTTGAAATCTTAAATCAATATTTCCCTGAAGAATAGTTAATTCTATTCTTTTTACAACTTTTTTTTAACTAACTTTTTTTAGATATATTTATTACTATAAAACATTAAAACTAATAATAGTATTTTTAAATAGTGAAGTGATAATTATGGACAAAAGAAATAATAAAAGAAAAAACCCCCCTCAAAAAACTGAAGACAATGCTGTTATACTAGATTATCTTAGTTTAGGATATGTGCAGTCTGATATGTCTAAGTTTAAAGGAAAAGCTATTGCTCAAGCTATTGGTACTGATTACTTCACTTTATTAGAATTAGCTCCTAAAAAAGGAGTAGATTTAGAAATCCAAGACACAGTCTATATTGGAAAAGGAAAAAGAGATAAAATTTATAGAGTCCTTGGAAAATTAGACTTTGAAAATTTAACCGCAACAAGTAGAATAGAACTTGAATATGCAATTAAAGATATTGTAAAATCAAGAGAAGATGAATTCGTTGACTTCTTCAACACTGCGGGTCCTGTTAATACTAGATTACATAAACTAGAATTAATTCCAGGAATTGGTAAAAAATACATGTGGGAAATTATCGAAGAGCGTAAGAAAAATGAATTCGAAAGCTTTGAAGATATAAGTAATAGAGTTCCTGCTTTATCTGATCCTGTTGGAATGATTACTAACCGTGTAAAGCAAGAATTAGATACAACAACAGTTAAAAAAGGAAAACAAAAGTACTACCTATTTACCCCTATTCCTAGAAGTGCTCAAAACAGGAATAAACGATAAAAGTGATATCTTGAATGGTGAAGGTAACGAATCTTTATCCAAAACAACAAAATCTATTCTAGCCAAATATGGAATACGATTAAATAAAAATCTTGGACAAAATTATTTGATTGATAAAAATAAACGTAATCAAATAATTAATTTTGGAAACATATCAAAAGAAGATATTGTTTTAGAGATTGGTGCTGGAATCGGTACACTTACAATAGAATTAGCTAAAAGAGCTAAAAAAGTAATAGCTATTGAACAAGATTCTAATATTTGTGAAATATTGAATCAACGTTTAAAAGAAGAAAAACTTGATAATGTAGAACTTATTAACGAAGATGCATTGAAAATTGAATTTCCAAAATTCAATAAGATAGTATCTAATCTACCTTATCAAATATCATCACCCATTACATTTAAATTTTTAGATTATGATTTTGATTTAGCCATTTTAATGTATCAAAAAGAATTCGGAGAGAGAATGAATGGTGAAGTTGGAAGCAAAAATTATTCAAGGCTTTCAGCGATGCTTTATTTTAAATGTGATGTTAAAACATTAACCGACGTTAGCTGTGAAAGTTTTATTCCAAAACCAAAAGTTGACTCTGTTGTTATAAGCCTAACACCCAAAGAATCCATGTTAGATTCCGATGATTTTAATATTTATTCTAAATTTTGTAAAGCATTATTCCAGCATAGAAATAAAAAGATTAGAAATGCCCTGATTGATTCAAGACATGTCATTAGCAATTTAGATAAAAAAGAAATTAAAAAAAGGCTTAATGATATTGAAAATGATAAGTTAAATGATTATTTGAAAAAAAGAGTCATCGTATTAACTCCCGAAGAAATTTTATTTATTTCAAAAGAATTAAACCCACTTTTTAATGATTAATATGGATTTTATAATTAATACACATGAAAATGTTTATGTTCCTGCAGAAGACAGTTATTTGCTAGCTGAGAATCTGGAGATAGAAAAAGGCAAAAGCGTTTTAGAAATTGGTACAGGCAGTGGAATTGTTGCAATGTATGCTTCCAAATTAACCGATAAAGTAACTGCTACAGACATTAATTTTGATGCTATTACACTAGCTGAAGCAAATTTTAAAGCCAATAAGATTGATAACATTGAATTACTCTTCGGAAATTTGTTTGAACCTGTGAAAAATAGAAAGTTTGATGTAATTTTATTTAATACTCCATATCTACCTACCGAAGAAGGTGAAGTTATAGATGACAATTTAAATTATGCATTTGATGGTGGATTAAATGGTAGGAAAGTTATTGATCTTTTTTTAAATGAAGTGAAAAATCATTTAAATGAGGGTGGAATTGTACAGCTAATTCAGTCTTCACTTTCAGACAATGATGAAACATTAAACAAGTTAGATGAACTTGGTTTCATAGCAGAAATTGCAAAAAAAGAGCACTATTTTTTCGAAGACATAGTATTAATTAACGGATATTTAATATAATTAAAAAAGGAGAATAATTAAAATTCTCCATCAAAAACAAGTTTTGCAGGACCTTCCATGAAAGCTCCCAATTCATCATTTTCCTCATAGATTGTAAAGTTTAAATCTCCACCAGGCAAATGAAGAAGAACATTTTCATCGAATAATCCTAATTTAAAACCAGAAATAGCTGTTGATGTTGCACCAGTACCACATGCAAGAGTAACACCAGCACCACGTTCCCAGGTAATCATTTTACCTTCATTTTTGCTTATAACTTCAACAAAGTGAACATTGATTTTTTCAGGGAAAACTTCATGAGCTTCAATAGCCGGACCATATTTGTTAATATCAATTGAATCCACATCATCAACAAAAATTATAGCATGAGGATTTCCAACACTAATGGCAGTTACATTGAATGTAGTATCCAATACTTCAAGTTCACCATCAATGAATTCTTCCTTATCACTAGTCATTGGTATTTTAGGAGTTTTAAATGTAGATGTGCCCATATTTACTTTAAATAAAACAGGTTCATCATTTTCTAGAGTTATTTCTATAGTTTTAATTCCAGCCCTAGTCTCAACAGTCATTTTTTCTTGTTTTAAGATTCCTTTTCTATAAACAAAATCACCAAAGCATCTTATACCATTACCACACATTTCAGCTTCGCTTCCATCTGGATTAAACATTCTGTATCCGATATCTGCAACATCAGACGGTACTACAAAAAGCACTCCATCTCCACCAACACCAAAGTTTCTGTGGCATAACGCTCTGCATGCTTCAGCTTTATCACTTTCAGGAATTACTTCACCTTTTGATTCGTCAATAATAGGGAAGTCATTTCCTATACCATGCATTTTAGAAAATTTTAAACCTTTTAAATCGACCATAATATCAACTTATTTTAAATGATCAGGAATAATTTGTTGTGCGTATAAATCTTCAAAGGATTGTCTTTCACGTACAACTTGGCATTTGCCGTCAGTTACGAGAATTTCAGATGCTAAAGGTCTTGAGTTGTAATTGGAAGACATTGTAAAACCATATGCACCAGCATTTAATATTCCTAAGACATCACCTTCTTCAACATCAGGCATTGGTCTGTCACGTGCAAATAAATCTCCAGATTCGCAGACATTACCTGCAATGTCAACTTCCTGAGTATTAGGAGCATCCATTTTACTTGCATCAACAATATGATGGTATGAATCATACATTGCAGGTCTTAAAAGTGTGTGGAAACCTGCATCTACACCAATAAATTTCCTGTAGCTTTGTTTTACACTGTTAACGGTTACAAGTAAAACACTTGCATCTCCGACCAAGTATCTACCAGGTTCTAAATACATTGTAGGTGAACCCATATCATACTGTTCTAATTTTTCTTTAAATAATCCGATGTTAACTTCAGCAAATTTATCCAAGTCAACAATGTTTTCTTCCGGAGTGTATGGAATACCAACACCACCACCAAAGTCAACGAATTCAAAGTCAATTCCGGTATCTTCGTGTACTTTTCCTGCAATGTCCATAGTTGATTCAACAGCTAATTTGAATGGTTCTGGGTCTAAAATACCTGAACCAATGTGTGAATGCATACCAACAGGATTGAATCCTAATTCTTTAGCCATTTGATAAACTTCACTAGCTTCATTATCCATTATACCGAATTTACTCATTACTCCACCAGTAATACAGTGGTCGTGGTGTCCTGCACCAACCATAGGATTAACCCTAAATGAGATTTTTAATCCTTCAGGGTCAACAACTTTAGCTAATCTTTTAAGTGCTGAAACTGAATCTATATTTAAAACAGCACCTTCATCATGGACAAATTTTAATTCTTCATTTGTAATGTTATTACCAGTAAAGAGAATTCTTTGACCATCAAATCCTAATTTTTTAGCAGTATAAACTTCTCCTGGAGAAACTGCATCAATGCAACAGCCTTCACTTTCCAAAATTTTCATTACTGCAAGGTTGGTATTGGCTTTACATGCATAAAATACTTTAAAATCAGGATAATATTTTGAAAATGCACTATAAAATCTGTTATAATTATCTCTTATCCTATTTTCATCAATGACATAGGTTGGAGTTCCAAATTCTTCTGCAATATCTACTGCATCAGCTCCACCGATATCCAAGTGGTTTTTTTCGTTTACTTTAATATTTAAATCCATAATTTAAACTCCTAAAAAAGTTTCATTATAAATATAGATATGTATTGGATAATATTTATAATTAGTGAAGGAAATGAATTTGCCAATGGTTAATTTGATTTAGCAGATGTTATAACATTAATCATGCCTATGTTTTTAAGGACAATGGTAATAAATGATTGTATTTTTTCAAAATAGCACTACCGCTGACACTATTGGGATGATATTAATTATGCCTTTAAAATATTCTTTAAACTTAATGTAATCAATAGGATGTCCGCCAAATTTTATTTGGGGTGACCTATTGTTACATCGAGTTTTAATTTTTGGATTAGTATAATCGATTTAGGAAATATCCTCAGAAAAAACTATTGTGCCAGAACAGTAATTTTATCAGAAACTAATTCCTCCATATAACAATCCGTAATAATGTATTCGCCAGGCATTAAATTAATATTTAATGCGACATTACCATTATCATCACTAGTACGATTGTAAAATACTCCATTAATGTTAAATAATACAATTTCACCAGCAACGCAAACATTACCTGCTCCATCACAGATTTTTATAACATATGGGGCAGGCGTATTATAAATCTTTTCAAAATCACCATGTTCAATAAAATGAGATAAAACAGTAATATTGTTTGAATGCATATCCCCAGTATCCGGATTTATTGCAGTGATTATGTACTCACCGACAGGTAGATTAATGTTTAAAGTTGCAATACCATTAGAATCCGTCAATTTATTGTAAAATACACCATTTACATTAAATGAAACGATAGTATTTTTTAAAGGATTACCTTCATTATCATAGAAAACTGCTGAATATTGAGTATCATTCCTATAAATTTTAGTTAAATCCTCCCCGGAAACTGTAGACTTAATAGTTACGGATGCATTTATCGCTAATTCATCGACTTTAACATTTACATCATAATATCCACTATTCAATCTAATATTCAATGAAGCAACTCCGTTTTCGTCAGTTAATCTTTCATAAGTGACACCATTTATTGTAATATAAACGGATTTATTTGTTATTGCCTTGTCATTGTCCAATACAGTAACATTAAACTTTTTAGGATTGCCATAATACTTTACAAGATCTGGAGCAGATACATTATATGCATAGTTTAAAATAGCAAAATAATAAGTATTGTTTTTTAAGGATTTTATAGATTTAGAATTAATAATATATTTTCCATGCCCATTGTTCAAAGTGTAATTTGCCATATATCTGTCAGAATTGAAAGTTGCATTAAAATTATCAGAATTTATGAGAAATGCAAATGAATCGTCTCTAATTATATTAGAATTATCGTCGAATATTTGGGCATATAACTCAACTGTAGAAGAATGGATATTGAATGTTTCATTATCCATAACAGTAACATTAGTGTATGATGAAATACTGCCTTTATTATAGATTACATTCGTTAACGTATTATTGCAGAGATATAGATTATGCTTATTTAATATAAAATAATCACCACCATTATTTAATTCCAAGTTATTGATTAAATAAACAGAACTGTTTTTAGCATCATTATCAGCAGCAAAAATTGAGTTGTTTCCTGAGAAAATAGAATTTGAAATATTTAAACTCAAGTTATTTATGCCTGCCACATAAACGGCACCCCCATCATCATGATAATTAACATTTAAAAAAGTAATATTATTTAAAGTAACGTTGGTAGAATTAATGTAAAACACTCTGGAGAGGTTTTTTGCATCAAGAACATGTCCGTTACCATTAATGGTTATTGGCCTTGAAATTGGAATTCCATCAACAAAAGCAGAATCATATTTATCATCAAATACAAAATCAGAAGATAAGTTTAATTCATATTCTGCAGATTCAATTTTATATTTTAGGAAAGAAAATGATTTCAATTCATTTTTATCAACAGTTAAATTAGTAAAATCAATGTTAGGGCTGCATCCATATCTATAGAATATTGCACCTGTAGCATTTTGATCTAAAACTGCGTTAATTTCCATTTTCGCCTGGGCAATAGGCACTACATTCATATTATTATCAGTAATATATCCTTGTAAACCTGGCCAAACATCAGCACCTTTTGAATTTTCACGGAACCACTTTGCATTCTCACTGACCCAAGAAACATCCTTATAAAAAGAACCAATATAAAGCATTGGTAAAACAGCATCAACACTGCTTGTAAGAGCAGAATAATTACAGCCAAACCAGTCCACCAGATGTTCTGGCATTGGACATACAGCAGCAGATATTATTAAATTTGGATTTATTTCATGAATTGCAGTATTTGCTTGTTTTACAAAAAGAGATATAGCTTCCATTCCTCCAGGATTATCAATAGCACGGTCATATTCATCTGATCCAGCAAAATCTGGTGATCCTGAAAATCTTAAATAATCATAATGAATTCCACTGAGTCCTTTAGTTTGAGCATAATATTTGAGTTCTTCAATCTTTTCATTAAAATATTCTTGATTTATAACCCCATTATCAATAGGTTTAACCCATTCCCCTAGCCAGAAGATTTGAGTCCATATATGAGTATGAATTCCAAAATCATTAGCTTCAGCTATAAATTCTTCAACACCAGTCATATTATAAAGAGTATATGCATAAAAATTTAAGAAAATATCAGTGACACCTTTTTTAGATAAATCCTCCAAATCTAACGCTTTCATATCTCTACCAAACGACCAATACCCATAATGATTATTTGAAGTTTCATTTGATTCAGATTGTAAATTTTCACTTTTTATATCATTGTTCTGTTCTAAAACGTCTACATGTTCAGAATCATTGCTAAACAAATTTTCATCAATACCATTATCACTTATAACATTTTCATTTTCTACATCTTGGAAATCCAATAAATTCTTCTGCGTGACATTTTCCTCAGCACTGACTGAAGCAATGCACACAAATAAAAGAAATATTGAAATTCCAATGATAACTTTTTTATTCATCATAATTCTGTCCACCTAATTAGTATTTGTCAGATAGTTGATACATTTATCTATGATGTTCAATAATACCCTGACCTCTTAGGTTAGGGATAATTTGCACAAAAAAGTAAGAGGAGGATTACTTGTCAAATGCTCTCTAACTATTTCTTTTATATATTTTTCAAGTATTTAATATTATTATATCTATTTTTCAATTTATTT
>ONIK01000144.1 GCA_900317865.1 uncultured Methanobrevibacter sp.
CAAATCGTACTGTCTTTGTGACTGAAGATACCATGCCCAGTCCGAAAGGCATATTGCCTTGTTGTTTTTGATTGTTTTGTTTTCCGGAAGCATTTCCAGGGCCCTGTCGTAGCAGCATACTGACTGGCTGAATTTTTCCGGCTCGTCAATGGCAATGTTTACCAGAATAAGGCCCTTGATGTTCCAGTTGTAGCTGCTTTTTCTTATTGAAAGGGCTTTGTTTATTTCATCAAGCGCCTCCCAGTACAGGCCTTTTCCATTAAGCTGCCATGCATTTTCACTGTATAATTTATTTTTATCTACGGGGATTTCCTCTTCCTCTTCTTCATCACTTCTTCCATAGTTTTCAGCCATTGTATCGCCGTCTGCCCACCATACGGGATCTCCTATTTTCCATTCATCCATAATCCTCACCTGACTCATTTTTTGTGTATAAATTATTAATAAAAAGTGTTAATTTGCATGTGCAGTTCATTAACAAAAGATTAATATTATGATGAAGTAACTATTAAATATGAAATTAAAAAACATACTGCTGGTTGTGGCAATAATTGTTGTTGTCATAATTGCCTTTACATTCCTTGTAAACCATCAGGCACATCCAAAACAGGATACCAAGGCCGTCATAACAAACGGCACAAACCTGACTGAAGGCCAGAACGTGACAGTCAAGCTGATGGATTCAAATGGAAAACCACTTTCAGGCCAGAGCATATCTGTCACTGTCATTGGAAACAAAGGCGGATACAACCAGAAGAATCTCACTACGGACAAATATGGTGAAGCCAACATTACAGTTGACAACAGAACCATTGGAAGCTGTGCAGTCAAGGTCCAATATGACGGAAACGACCAGTACAGCGGATGCAACTTCACAGATAATATTGTAGTCAACAAAAAACCGGTTATAAAAGTCACAACAAATTCAACCGGTATTTTAGGAAACAACACTACTGCAAAATCTTCATCAAGATCTTCCGGCAATGCAAACAGTAGTGCCGTTATTACAACTGTAGATAAATGATGGGAATTTGAAGTAAATCATTCAAATTCTTATTTTTCAATTTTTTACAATCTTCTTTTTAATTTTTACATAAGCATCGCTTAATAATATTGAAGCTATAATGATTAAAATCAGAACACTAAGAGCTATTGCGAGATTTGTTTCTATTTTTAAAAACTGATTGATGTATGTTAAAAATAGAATCAGTGCCCACTGGATAATATAAATGACCGTAACGTTGATGCTTATTTTTTTAACAAAATCAATAACTCCAGGGGATAATCTTTTGGCCAGGAAATAAAAGAATGAAGCGACAAAAAGAGTCACTATAATAAGGATTACAATATCCGGAAGTGATGCATGCAGATACTCCAGCTTTTCAGGTACGGTTCCTCCAGTAACTGAAAACATGCCCTCCCGAGTAATAAAACCTACAATAATCAGGACGATAGTCAAAACGTGGGTAGGTCTTATTATTCTTGAATACAGCTCGTCCTTGTCATTGCATCTTATCAGATTTTCTCCGAAAAGCATTCCACACACAGGTACGATAAACCAGTTTAAAATAGGAAAACAGCTGACAATATTCTGGCCATGGGTTTCAATTAAATTGCCTAAAAGCTGGTTTAAATACATATTGCTGAAAGTGAAATCTGAAAAATAGGTTGCAACCAGGGAAAATCCTACACTTATTGCAAATATTTTCATTGTTCGGACATTGTATATTTTAAAGATTCCTATAAGAATAAAACTTAATCCGGCAAACTGAAGAATGTCATTGGCTAAAAAGGATAATAATGAATACTCCAGCGGCACGCCGGCACCATAATTTGAAAGAAAATACATTGTATTTACAATGAATCCTAATATAAGCAGCTTGATTCCGCGGATAATGAATTCTTTTGGAGTATTGTGGCGTGTATATGCCATTCCTATACCCATTGCAAACATGAATATCGGCGCTGAAAACTGTGTCATTATGAAAAGTGCATCAGTTGTTTTTCCATAATCGACATTGCCGAAACTGCAGAAAGCAAAATAATGTGTAACTATCATGAGAATAATTGCAAAAGCTTTGGCAAAATCCCATTCGATTTGTCTACCTGTGTTTACTTTTTCGGTACTGAAAAGTCTTTCCATAATATTTCTTTTATAACTACAACATTATTATAA
>ONIK01000006.1 GCA_900317865.1 uncultured Methanobrevibacter sp.
TAAATATGGGAGATGAATATATTGAAAAAACTAAAAATTGTTTTAATAATGTTGATACTATTACTATCCCTCAGTGCAGTTTCCGCTTCAGGGAACTTTACATCACTGCAGGATGACATTGAGGAGAGTGAAGATAGTATTTCATTAACTCAGGATTATGTATTTGATAATGAGACAGATGATGATTTACTTGACGGAATTGAAATTGAAAATATTAATTTTACACTAAACGGTAACGGCCACACACTTGATGGAAAATCCCAAGCAAGAATATTCGATATTACAGGACATAACATCACCATTTCAAACCTTAAAATAATAAATGGTAAAAATCTTAACTTCGGAGGGGCAATAACATCTTCAGGAAACATAATACTAATCAATGTGACATTTATAAACAATCAGGCACCAAGTGGAGGTGCAATAAACTCTGAAGAAAACCTTATTATAATTAATTCAACTTTTAAAAACAATCAGGCCCGTGATGGAGGTGCGATATTTTCAAGCGCAAAACTTGATGTTATTAACTCAACATTCAGTGCAAACAGTGCTAACAAAGGAGGGGCATTAAAAACAAATTCCTATGCAACAGTCACAGGATGCACATTTAAAGATTTCAAAAACATTACTTTTTCCATGATATATGGTGAAAAACAATCAAATTTGATAATTGAAAACTCAACATTTATGAATTCACAGGCAAAATATGCAACTGCTGTATACAGCAATGGAAATGTGTTAATTAAAAAATCTCTCTTTAAAAACCTTCATGCAAATGAGACTGCAGGTGCAATTGGAGTTAAATATAGTGATAATCTTGAAATAGATTCATGTACATTCGAGAACACAAGTTCGGTTAAGAATGGTGGAGCAGTTTATATAGATGGTGAAAATGACGCTGGCAAACATACTAAAGTAACTATCTCAAACAACAGGTTTGTCAATACTTTGGGAGATTTCGGAGGGGCAATACTTGGATTAGGTATAAATACAGTTATTATCAACAACAGTTTTGAAAAATGTAGTTCAATCTACGATGGAGGAGCAATATACTTATCCCAATCCCCAAGTGCAAGCATTATTGGAAATAACTTTACAGAAAATGAGCTAATTAATGAAGGTGACGGCGCTGCAATATACATGTTTGAAACAGCACCAACAATAAGACAGTCCACTTTCATAAACAATAAGGATAATGCTGTTTATGTCTATTCCTGCAAAAATGTTATTGTTGATAAGTCAGCTTTCATAAACAATACTGTAGCTATTTATGCTGTTTTCTCAAATGTTACTTCTACAAACACAAGCTTTGCAAATGATATTTTATCCCTAAACAACACAGATTATGCAATGGTTGTTGAAGAGGAAGGGATGCATTTTAACCTTATCAACAATACCGTTGATGTGGTTAACCTTCCGGCAAGATTTGACTTGCGTGAGTGGGGATGGCTAACGCCGGTTAAAAATCAGGGAGAAATGGGTGCATGCTGGACCTTTGGAACAATAGCTGCATTGGAATCTGCATTATTAAAGACAACTGGAATAACATACGACCTTTCTGAAAACAATGTGCAGGACAATATGCTTAAATTTTCAAAATATGGTAGTAAAGATGTAACTGAAGGTTCTAGGGAAGAAGAAGGATTAATTTATCTCTTATCCTGGAGCGGAGTAATACCTACAAAATATGATACATTTGATGAACTGGGTAAAATTTCACCACTTATAGCAACAAATGAAAGTTTCCATATCCAGGATGCGATAATGATAAATCCCCGAAGCAACTCTAGAGATAATGATGGGATTAAAAGAGCAATAATGAAATATGGTGCTGTAGCCACATCATATGCTCATGATTTTGATTGTTATAATGAAAAAACCTATTCCTACTATCAGGACGAAACTATGACAACAGACCATGTAATTGCAATTGTTGGATGGGACGATAACTATCCTGCAAGCAACTTTAAAGAAACACCTCCTGGAAATGGAGCATTCATCATCAAAAACAGTTGGGGCACAGGATTTGGAGATAAAGGATACATGTACATTTCATACTATGACATAAGCGTTTTAACCAGCGCATACGGAATTGCATATATGCTGGATAATACAGAAAACTATACCAAAAATTACGAGACCGATCTTGGAGGAGTCTTATACTTTACGGGAAATGATGATAAACCTCTCAAATACCAAAACAATTATGAATCTGTAGGAAATGACCTGATAAGTGCTATTGGAACATACTTCCATGCACTAGATAACAAGTATACTCTTGAAATATACATCAATGGACAATTGAAATATCAGGAAAACGGAACAAAACCATACGATGGTTACCATACAATAAAACTGTCAAAAGAAATTCCAATTGCAAAAGGAGATAATGTATCTCTTGTGATGACTAAAAATAAAGCACCAATAATTGTTGGCTCTATGCAGCATTATATGAAAAATACATCATTTAAAACCGAGAATAATGTAACTCAAGATTTAATAACACAAAATGCTACAGTATCCTTAAAAATGTATACCAAAGATTTAGCTATCTATAGTAAAGATTTAGTTAAAATCTACAAAAATGACTCCCAATTTGAAGTTAATGTGGGTGCTGTGAACCAGACTGTAGTCTTTGAAATCAATGGTGCTAATTACACTCGCATCAGCGATGAAAACGGCACTGCTCACATAAACATTAACCTAATACCTGGGGATTATGTGATTAGGACAACATTCAATGGAACAACAGTTGAAAACACAGTCAAAGTACTGTCAACATTAATTGCCAAAAATCTTGTTAAATACTTCAGAAACGAATCACAGTTTTATATCTCCTTGATTGACGGTGCAGGTAATCCTGTTCCTAATTTCAACATCACAATGAATATCAACGGAGTGTTTTACAACAGAACAACCAATGCAAACGGAACTGCTAGATTAAATATCAATTTAAATCCGGGAGAGTACATTTTGACAGCTATTGACCCATTGACCGGCCTTCAAATGTCATACAACATCACTGTTTTGCCGGTGTTGACTGCAGATGATTTAAACATGACTTACTTGGATGGATCTCAGTTTGAGGCAACATTGGTTGACGGTGAAGGCAATGCATTAGAAGGCGTTAACATTACATTCAACATCAACGGAGTATTCTACAACAGAACCACTGATGAGAATGGAACTGCCAGGTTAAACATCAGGCTGATGGTAGGGGAGTATATCATTACTTCACAGTATGAAAACGCTGTAATTTCAAACAAAATCACCATCACCCCAAAAGAGGACTGAAAATCCTCTTAATTTTATTTTTTTCCAATAATACTAAAAATTCAATATATAAGTCAAGTTTTCTTTGAACAGATTGTAATATTTTAGAGTATAATTCAATAATATATGATGATAATTTGTAAAGATACATTAACTGTACAAAAAAATTAATAACAGTAAATAATCTAAATATAATATTATGGTAAATAATAAGATTCAGGAATTTGTCACATTTCCAAAAACATTTGAGAACTACAAATGGTACAAACCGATACTTGTAATGATTCTTACTTTGATAATGCTAGGCATATTTGGTTCAATATTAATGTTAGTTTTTAGTGGACTATATGGATGGGACTTCGTATTATCACTTTCAAGAAGGTCCTATGAGGCCATGAATACAGAAGTCGGACAAATCTTTATGGATTTTGGGGTTATATTACTTATTCCTTCATTGTATGTCGCAAGCAAAATCGTTAAGGACAGACCATTTTCTTCATATTCTTCTTCACGTGGAGGATTCAATTACAGACTATATTTCAAAGCATTGGTCATTCCATTAATAATGTATATAATTTTTGAAGCATTGGCTATCAAAAATCCAAATGGAATCAACCATTTTACAGTGCCGTTTCTTATCTTATGTCTGATTTTAGTACCTCTGCAGTGTATTGCAGAAGAATATATATTCCGGGGACTACTTTTCCAGACTTTCGGGTCATGGTTCAACATACCGGTTTTGGCATTGATTATTCAGGCAATAATTTTTACCGTAACACACGGATACAACAGCATAGGACTAATAGAAGTATTTGTATCAGGACTCTTTTTGGGATTCATGACCTTAAAAACAAATGGTATAGAAGTAAGTTCTGCATGGCACACAGTGAACAATTTAATTAGTGCTCTCATGGCAATGTTTGGACTTGAAATGACCACTTCATCACCAACATTGGGCTCTGTTGCACCATTTGTCGCATTTCAGGTAATACTGTTTGTCGTAATGTATTTTGTGGGTAATAAAACAAGCTGGTTTGGTGAAATTGAAGATGAACATTCTATAGAATGATCATCTTTTTATTTTTTTCATTTTATAATTTTTCCGTCTTCGGTGACATATAAAAAGCCTATATGATTGCCGTTTAAATTGCACAAATGCGCACGATAGTTCATATCATATGTTGTGTCAAATGAAAGTATTTTGAATCCAGTGTCATTCATCTCATCGAAAATGGCACTTCTAACTTTAGGAGAAACCATCATATGTGGATCTGTTATTGGCTCGGAACTGATTTTGATATTGTTTGAAACAGCCAATCCATCATATATTGAAGTAATGACATAGTTTCCTGCATTTAAATTAATATTTAAACGAGCAATACCATTCTCATCAGTAGTTCTATTGTAGAATACTCCATTAATATTGAATGTAACGGTTTTTCCATCTAATCTGTTTCCATTATCATCAAGCAGTTTTACCAGGAATTTGGACCCGTCCCTTTCAAACATATCCAAATCATTTGCATATAACTTGGATAAAACAGTGATTCTGTTTGAATTTACATAATCTCCAAATGCTGTTGTGATGATGTAATTTCCTGGATTTAAATTGATATTAAGCTTTGCATAACCTGTTTTGTTGATTTGTTTAGTGTAAAAAACACCATTAATGTTGAATGTAACATTGCCTTCGGTTTTATTTAAAACCTTAACTAGGAACTGGGAATCATTCTTATAATATTTCACTAAATCATTGGATTCTATACAAGACAATATTGTTATTTTATTTGATGCATATTCGCCGGTTGAAGGATTATTGGTAGTTATAATGTATTGCCCAGGATTTAAGTTAATGTTTAAACCAGCAATGCCTTCGCTGTTAGTAGTTCTTGTGTATAATACTCCATTAATATTGAATGTAACATTTTGAGAGGCATTTAAATGATTTCCATTGCTGTCTAATAGTCTGACTTCAAACCTGCTTGCATTTTTATAATATTTAACCAAATCATTTGACTCTACTGTTGAAAGTACAGTTATTGTATTTCTAACGGAATCATTAAACTGAGGATTATATGAAGTAACATTATAGATTCCTGGGGATAAATTAATAGCTATTGAAGCATGGTTATCTTCAATAGGCCTTTGATATTCCTGACCATTAATACTGAATATCACATAATTTGGATTATTATTGGTAAATGCTCTTGCTTCAAATCTTTTGGAATTTCCATAAAATTTGACCAAATCATCAGCCCAAATGAATTTAAACTTTATGGCAGGCTGTATACATGGATTGGAATCATCCTTATTGTCTAAATCCCATATGATTTGATTTTGGGCAAATGGGAAGTTATTATAATATTGGTCAAAATACTTTCTGGCCCAACTATCAATATTTAAATTATCAGCATCATTATTTTCTGAAAACAGGGATTGATTTTTGTATAGGTTATTGATTTCATTAAACCATTCATTATCATAATGCTGTATTTCAGAATAGCTATCTATTGTAGAAATGTCATCAAGATTATGTGGTATGGAATCATCGACCTTGTTTCGTAAATCAATGTAATCTTCAGATGCATCATCAATTGATAAATTATAATTCTCACTTACATTAAAATCAATATCTGATTTATTAGTTTGATTCAAATCACCTGCACTGACAGCGGCTATTGACATAAATAGAACTAAAAATACGATAATACTTATCTTTTTCATGATATAAACTATGATTTTAATATTATTAAAAGTTTAGGAAATGGATTAATCATAAGAATTTGGGATTTATTCATCAAATTTTTAAAAATTTCCATTATCTATTCACAAAGTTTTAATAATCATGATTTGATACTATTAAACAGGTGTTGAAAATGGATTACAATAAAATAATAATATTGTTAATTGCCGTTATAGTAGTTATTATTGTTGCAGGTACAGTATTTTTAATGGATCCTTTTAGAGAGGAATCTAAAGTTGTAATTATAACCAATGACACAGTTCATGCAGGCAACACTTTTTTGTTTGAACTGACTGACCTGAAAGATAATCCGATAGCTAATGCAAACGTTTCTATTTCAATTCGTGACAATAACTCACGTATTATTGTTAATGAACATTTAACGACAAATAATCATGGTGAAGCGTCTTTGGAGATAGTTAATATTTCAGCCGGAAACTATAGTGTTAACATTACTTTCAACGGCAATGATAAATATAAGGCATCTAATCTTACATATAATTTGAAGATAATTGATGATGCAGTCGAAGTGTTATCAACCGATAATACTGCAAGCACTAGTGTTGATACAGGCTCGTTCTACAGCGGACAGGCCGGAAGAACAGTTTACTCTGGTGAAGTTCACTTGGGTCCTGATGGACACCACTGGAAACATTTGGGTAATAATGAATGGGTAAAAATTGACTAATTACCTTTTTCTTTTTTTTATTTATTTTTTTGAATTTTTTGATACTAATCTTTACATTTATAAGTGTTGAATAACATAATTATATTTATTATTTATAAATTAGTAGGAGTTTATTTTTTATGTCAATTGAAAAAGATGCTGAAAAAATTATTGATGAATTTTCAAAAACTTTAGATAATATTCCTGATTCAGAGGAAACATGGTATATTACTGATAATTTAAACTTAACCCGTGAAGATGTACCTCACGAAAAAAACCCAGAAAAGATTTTAAGAAATGCTCACATTGATAAAGATGGAAATCTTAAAGTTAAAAAGGCTGATTGGGTATAATTTAGGTGATTTGTAATGAGAATGAATTTAGTTCTTGAACTTTTGGATGTCCCTGGACAATTGGTTTCTGTTTTAGAACCTATCAGCGGGCTAGGTACCAATTTAGTAACTGTTATCCATAAAAGAGATGCTAAAAATGAAAATGGTAAAATTCCTGTTCAGATTACTTTGGAAGGTGAACAGGAGAATCTCAATAATGTAATTAAAAGATTCAATGATTTGGGCATAAATATTATTGAAAAGGATGGTGTTATTAATAAGGAATTCATAAGTACTATCCTGATTGGTCATATTGTTGATAAAGATGTTAGGGATACAACAGACAGGATTAATGCACTTGATGGTATTTATGTGATTGGATTCGATATCAGATTAGATGGTGAAGATAAATCTACTGCATTAATTAATCTGGAAGTTGCTTATGGTAAAAAACAGTTTGCGTTTGACGAAGTTAAAAAAATTGCTGATGAAAAAGATTTACTTATGATTAATGAAGTTTAGTGATAATATGAAGGAATGTAAAATTATTATAATGGGATTTGGATCAGTGGGCCAAGGTATTGCCCAGGCAATCGCATTAAAAAAAGCTATGATTAAGGATAAATATGGAGTTGAGTTAAAAGTTGTAGCTGCTGCAGATTCATCCTCTTCCGCTATTAATCAAGACGGTTTAGAAGAAATGTTACTCATTCACAGCAAAAACAGCGGAGGTAAAGTATCTGATTATCCTGAATATGGATCAGATATTTCAGGGCTTGATGTTTTGGATGCTGTTGAATATGATTTGTTGATGGAAGCAACCCCTACTAATATTATAGATGCGGAACCGGCATTATCTTTAACACTTAAAGCATTTGATCAAGGAAAAGATGTTGTAACTTCTAATAAAGGTCATTTGGCTATTAAATTCAAAGAGGTCACCAAAGCTGCTGAGGAAAAAGGTGTTGAATTTAAATATGAGGCAAGTGTTGGTGGAGCTATGCCAATCATTAACTTTACCCGCGAAACACTTTCATCCTGTGGTATCAAATCTATCATAGGTATTTTGAACGGTACTACGAATTATATATTATCCAGAATGACATCTGAAGGTTCTGCTTATGATATTACTTTAAAAGAATCTCAGGAGTTAGGTATTGCTGAAACTGACCCAACTCAGGATGTTGAAGGTATTGATGCAGCTTGTAAAACTGTAATTTTGGCCAATTCACTTTTAGGAATTGATGCAACATATGATGATGTTGAAGTCAAAGGTATTTCCAGTATTACTTCACATGCCATTGACCTTGCTAAAAAAGACGGTTATCTTATTAAATTAATAGCTGAAGTATCACCTGATACCTTAAAGGTTTCTCCCCGTTTAGTTAAAAGAGGAAGTACCTATGATGTTGGTGGAACCTTAAACATGGCTACAATCAAAACAGATTTGGCCGGAGATATTACCGTTATGGGTCTAGGTGCAGGTTCTCTTGAAACTGCATCTGCGATGTTGACTGATTTAATTAGTATTTTAAAAACCAAATACTAATTATTTTTTATTCTTTTTTGGACTTTGATAATATGAAATATGTAATTTTCATCCCTGATGGGTCTAGCGATTATCCTATAGGTGAATTAGATGGAAAAACACCTCTTCAAGTAGCTAAAACTCCAAATATTGATAAATTAGCTCAAAAGGGCTTCGGTGGATTTACAAATAATGTTCCTGAAGGTTATACTCCGGGTTCTGACGTTGCAAATATGAGCATTTTCGGATATAATCCTGCTGATTTTTACACCGGACGAGGTCCTCTTGAAGCGGGAAGTGTCGGAATCGATACAACACCGACAGATGTTATTTTCCGATGTAATACAATAACACAAAAAGACGACACTATGGAAGACTTTAATGCAGGACACATTACCTCTGAAGAAGCTGCTGTTTTAATGGATGCATTAAATGAACATTTCACCAGTAAATATGATGATTTTAAGGGAAAGTTCTATGCAGGAATAAGCTATAGGCATTTGTTTGTATATACCTGCGATAATGAGGAGGATGCAAATCTTTTAGCTAATTTGGATACAGTTCCTCCCCATGATATTTCCGGAGAAAACTTATCTGAATATACAGGATGGCAGGATGAACTGGCAGTTAAAATTAGAGATATAATGTATGAGGCTCAGGAAGTTTTAAACGACCATGAAGTCAATAAAAAAAGAGTTGCTGAAGGAAAAAACCCTGCGAATATGGTATGGCTATGGGGCCAGGGATTAACACCACAACTGCCTGATTTTAAAGAGACTTACGGATTGACCGGTGCTGTAATAACTGGTGTTGATTTGCTTAAGGGAATAGGAATTTTTGCCAACTTGGATATTGTTGACGTACCTGGAGCTACAGGATTTTTCGACACTGATTACAGGGCAAAAGGCGAATATGGTATTGAAGCTTTAAAAAGTCATGATGTTTTAATTATCCATATAGAGGCTCCCGATGAAGCGGGTCATGCTCAGCTGATTGATGAAAAAGTAAAGGCAATTGAAAGGATTGATGAGTTTATTGTTGGACCTGTCATTGACAGTTTGGAAGGTGAAGACTTCAAGGCAGCAATATTGCCTGACCATCCGACTCCGATATCTCTTGGAACACACACCCGTGATGATGTGCCTCTAGTGGTCTATGTCTCCGGAAAGGATGGTGACGGATGCACATCATTTGACGAAGAAGGAGTAAAGACAGGTTCAATCGAAAAGCAAGAAGGTTATAAATTATTATCTAGAATGATTAATGAATTTTAAGGTGAAAAAATGAAAGTATTGTTGGTAAACGGAAGCCCACATAAGAACGGATGTACATACACTGCATTATGCGAAATAGAAAAGACATTGAACGAAAACGACATAGAAACAGAGATTTTCTGGATAGGTAACAAAGCTATTCGGGGATGTATTGCATGCGGTAAATGCGGTGAAATTGGAAAATGTACTTTTGATGATGTTGTCAATGAATTTGCGGCAAAAGCCGGTGATGCTGACGGATTTATTTTCGGATCTCCTGTATACTATGCTGCTGCAAGCGGTCAGATTACATCATTTTTGGATAGACTATTCTATTCAAGCGGAGCTTTGTTCACCCGTAAGCCTGGTGCAGTAATATGTTCTGCAAGAAGGGGAGGAACAACAGCAACATATGACCAGTTAAATAAATATCTGGGAATTACACAGATGCCAATTATTTCCTCTTTCTATTGGAATATGGTTCATGGAAACACTCCTGAAGAAGTATTGCAGGATGAAGAAGGATTAGCAACTATGAGGCAATTAGGACATAATATGGCTTTCTTTTTAAAATGCATAGAAGTTGGTAAAAAAGAGGGTTTAAAAGCAACTGATGAGGAAAAACTTAAAACTAACTTTATTAGGTGAGAATGAACATATTTAAAACTCCTGAAAATTATTTATTTTCAAATAAAGCATTATTCTTTTTATTTTTACCATTGCTTATAGAATATGCTTTGGAATTTTTTGTGGGACTGGCCGATTCAATAATGGTGGCATCTCTTGGAGAAGCTGCAATTTCAGGCGTGTCCCTCGTTGATTTTTTAATGCAGCTATTGATTTTTGCTTTTTCAGCTCTTGCAACAGGTGGGGCTGTAATTGCAGGTCAGTATCTGGGTGATAGAAATATTAAAGATGCTAAAAATGCTGCAAATCAGTTAATCTGGTTTTCAGCTATTTCATCAACTGTTTTTATGGTGATAGTTCTTTTCGCAAGACGTTTTTTCATATCAGTTCTCTTTGGCCAGATTGAAGCTGATGTGTGGAATAATGCCGATATCTATCTGATGATTGTTGCTCTTTCAATCCCTTCCATTGCGATTTATAGTGCAGGTGCAGCTATTTTCAGAACAACAAACAATGCATTTTATCCTATGCAAATAATGCTGATTTGTGATGTTTTAAATGTTTTAGGAAATGCATTCTGTATCTATTATCTTGGCTGGGGAGTTGAAGGGGTAGCTATCCCGACATTTATTTCAAGGTTATTGTCAGCAGCACTGATATTATACTTTGTTTCCAAGGACAATTACAGACTGCAGATTAAAAGGACTCTGAAGCATAAGTTTGACTGGTCACTTTTAAGAAATGTCCTGAATGTCGGCATTCCTTATGGAATTGAAAATGGTCTCTTTCAGTTGGGTCGTGTTCTTGTGCTCAGTCTGGTTTCAACATTCGGAACCATGGCAATAGCTGCAAATTCGGTCGGTTATGCAATAGGTATATTTTCAGTATTGCCAGGTTTTGCAATTAATTTGGGGCTGACTGCCGTAATTTCAAGATGTGTTGGAGCAAATGATTACGAACAGGCAAGATATTATAATAAAAAATGTCTTGTATTGGTATTCTTATCACATATTGTAATAAATATTGTCATATTTGCATTGCTGCCGATTCTTTTGGGTATTTATAATTTGTCTGCCCAGACTGCACAGATGACAACGGAAATGGTTATCTGGCATGGTATATTTGCAATCGTAATATGGCCATTGGCATTTACTCTGCCTGCAACATTCAGAGGAGCAGGCGATTCAAAGTCAGTAATGTATATAAGTCTTGCAGTAATGTTCACATGCAGAATAGCTCTTTCTTATGTTATTGCAGACTGGATGGGCATAGGTGTTTTTGGAACATGGATAGCGATGTTTATCGACTGGTATGTAAGAGCAGGAATTTATATATACAGATACTTTTCAAATAAATGGACTGAATACAGGGTGGTTTAATGAGTGAAAAAATTTATAGAGATATTCATGATTTTAAAAGTGAGGATTTAAAGGAGCTTTTTCCTGTCTGTATGATAGATTAAGAGGTGTTAACATGGTTTTATTTAGAGGAGACATTAAATGTAAGAGTCTGCAAAGGAGAACTTCAATAAGTGTAATTCTGCCTGCAGATAACCTGCATTTTTTAAATGATACTGAAGAAATTGTTGAAAAGCCGTATAGGACTTTATATTTGCTTCATGGTCTTTATGGCAGTGATGACATATTTCTGGCCAATACGTCAATTCAGAAATTTGCAGAAGACAATGGAATAGCTATTGTAATTCCATGTGGGGAAAACAGTTTCTATCTTGATGATTATGCTTCCCACAGGCTCTTCGGCGAATATGTGGGACAGGAATTGCTTGACATTACAAGAAATATCTTTCCATTATCCGATAAAAGGGAGGATACTTTCATTGCAGGATTTTCAATGGGAGGTTATGGGGCTATCAGAAACGGTTTAAAATATTCCCAAAACTTTTCAAAAATAGGAATGATATCTGCTGCCCTGATAACGGATGACATTGCGGATTATGGGGATAATCATAATGTTCTCTATTCAAGACAGTTTTATGAATCTGTATTCGGTGATTTGGATAAGGTTAAAGGCTCTGATAATGATCCTAAATACCTGATTGAAAACTGTGATGATATTCCTGAAATATATATGGCCTGCGGTTTGGATGATTTTCTTTTTGAAAAAAATGCTGATTTTTACAGGTTCTTAAAGTCAAAGGATATTGATGCTACATTTGTTGGCAGTGAAGGCGAGCATACCTGGGAATTCTGTGATGAGTTTGTAAAAGAATTCATTAAAAAATTATAATTGGGTTTTTAAACCCAAATTAAAATTTCAGGCTGTCAACGGCATTAATTAACTCTTTCATATGCATATCTTTAGTTGCCTGGTCGGCAAAACTGTATTCTTCAAAGTAAAATGAAGGTGTTCCGTGCTGATTTAATGGTATTGTCAGGTAAGGGCCGCTTGTTGTTGATTCTGGTGAGTAATATGTGATGTTTTGACATTTGCCTGCAACATCTGATGCCAGTTTTTCGCCCGGACCTTCGTTCACCGGACTGAATACGAATGTTTTATAAGGATATGAGCCAATGTTTGAGTGCACGTCAATTGCCAGTTTGTAGCTTCCGTTTACAATTTTCGGATAGACATATTTGTATGCCAAATTTTGTCCGTTTATTCTTCCTGGGTCAGATTCGTCTGAATAACCTGCTCCATAGTGTCCGGCATTCTGCGTTACATTAATTATGTAAATGTCGTAGTTGTAATTGAGACCTGTTGTTTTTGGAAGCAGATTAACCAATGTTTCATGGACTTCATGCTCCAGAGGGTGAACTCCAACTACATATGCTATCTTTTCACCATTCGGATTTCCAACATTTCTTATAACCTCAACTGTGCCGGGGTCATCTGATGAGTTTGCAATAACTTCATGAGTTTGCTCATTGGATGTGTGTATTGCAGTACTGCCTCCATTGTTGTTTGTAAACATCTGTGTAGCTGCAAAAATTATTCCTGCACATAATATAATGGTTAAAATAACTATAATGACATTATATTTATTCATTTTATTACTCCATTACTTGTTTTTTATTACTCTATTTATATATCATTGTATGTTTTATATATTATGAAATACTAAATTATAATATTAATTATTAATTATTGGAGAGGATTTATCTGACAAAATATATTATTATTACTGGAGGGGTAGTAAGTTCCATTGGTAAAGGAATTACTTCTGCTTCTATGGGTAGGATTTTAAGATCTTACGGTTTAAATGTTTCCGCTATTAAAATTGACCCTTATTTAAATTGGGATTCCGGTACCCTTAATCCTTATCAGCATGGTGAGGTTTATGTAACAAATGATGGTATGGAAACTGATTTGGATTTAGGTCATTATGAAAGATTTTTGGATGTTGAACTTAAAGGTTTAGCTAACATTACTACAGGAAAAGTTTACGAATCTGTTATTGCTAAAGAAAGAGAAGGAGGATACTTGGGTGAATGTGTACAGGTTATTCCTCATATTACTAATCGTATTAAAGAAATGATTAGGGAAAATTCAGAAAGTGCAGATTATGATGTAGTTTTAGTTGAACTTGGAGGTACTGTTGGGGACATTGAAAGCCAGCCATTTTTGGAAGCTTTAAGACAGCTTAGAAATGAAGAAGGACGTGAAAACGTCATGTTTGTCCATGTTACTTTTATTCCATACTTAAATGCAGCTGGTGAATTTAAAACAAAACCAACACAGCATTCCACAAAAGAATTAAGAAGTGTCGGTATAAATCCTGATGTTATTGTCTGCAGGTCCCAGGTTCACATTGACGATGCCCTTTTGGGAAAGGTTGCACACTTTTGTGACGTGGATGTTAATGCGGTTGTCAATACTCCTGATGCAGGAAGTATTTATGAAGTTCCTTTGGTTTTGGAAGAAAAAAATATTGGCCAGTTAATTGTTGATAGAATTGGTCTTGATATTGAAGCGGACTCTTCCAAATTGGATGATTGGGCTCGTGTTGTCGATTCCCTTAAAATCCAAGATCCTGTCGTAACAATAGGTATTGTCGGAAAATACGTTGAGCTTGAAGATGCATATATCAGTATTAGAGAATCTCTCCAGCATGCAGCGGCCAGTATTGGCGTTAAAGCAAATATCGAATATTTAAGCTCAGATGTTGATGAGCTTGATAAGGATGCATTATCCAATTTTGATGGTATCTTAATCCCTGGAGGATTCGGTGAACGTGGATTTGAAGGAAAATTGGATGCTGTTGATTATGCTATTGATAACAATGTTCCTTTGTTTGGAATCTGTTTAGGTATGCAGTCAATCGTTACTCAATTCGCAAGACGTAACGGTTATCCTGATGCAAACAGTTCCGAATTTGATGATAATCTCACCCATCCTGTTATTGACATGATGGAAGAGCAAAAGAAAATTAAAAATATGGGCGGAACCATGCGTTTAGGTTCTTATGACTGTAAGATTGTTGAAGGAACTAAGACTCATGAGGCTTATGGCAAAATAGACATTGAAGAACGTCACAGGCACAGGTATGAGTTCAATAATGATTACAGAGATGACCTTATTGAAAAAGGTTTAATTATTTCAGGTACCAGTCCGGATGATTTCCTAGTTGAAATTGTTGAAGTTCCAAATCATCCTTGGGCTATCGGATGTCAATTCCATCCTGAATTCAAATCAAGGCCTAACAGGCCACACCCATTATTCAAATCATTTTTAGAAGCTATTTATGAGCATTCTAAAAATTAATTTTCTTTCTTTTTTTCATACAGTATAACCGTCCTGTACAATATTACCTTCTTTTTGATTATTACCTGCTTAATTTCTATCTAATTAATATACTACTTATTAAAAATTTTTAATTATGATTTTAGATTATATTTTTTTAGTTCAGATAATATTTACATTAATCATTTCTATTATTTTTTGTTTTTATGATGTCAAAAGGGGTTTTCTTCCAAACAGGTTGAATTATATTTTGGCGGCTTTCGGGTTTCTTTCAAATCTGATTCTGACAATAATAACAGCTAACATTAAATTCATTTTCTTTTCAATTATTTCATATTCTATTACTTATGTCATCACTTTACTGTTATGGGAATTGAATGTATGGGGTGGTGGTGATGTAAAGCTATTGGCATCAATCGCAGCAGTTATACCATTTGGCATAAATAGTTCATTTTTTAATATTTCTCCTGTGTTGTCATTCTATCCATTTTCATTTACAGTAATGGTCAACAGCATTCTGGTATCATTTCCCTTTTTGCTTGTTCTCTTGATTTATTTGATAGTAAAAAATGACATCTTCAATGATAATGCTGAAGTGTTTAAGGGATTTGTTAACTACCGGGGCTTGAAAATATTAATCGATGCCAGTTTCAACAGACACATAAATATAACTGATTTGAAGGAGGGAATGATGATTAACAACTTTTATTTTGACAGCGATTATGTAAAATACCTCATTGAAAGCAACACTGACACCAATCTTAAGGTATTTAAAAGCGATGACGATAATTCCAGATATTATTTTAAAACGCTTACTGCCGGAGGAATAACTAAAAAAGACATGTACCTGCTTAAAATAATGAATGCTCAGGAAATAATTTCAAATCAGATCTCAATAAAACTTGGATTTCCCTTTGTTCCGGCAATATTTGTGGGACTGATACTGGCTATCTTTTATGGGGATTTGTCAATGATTATTTTAAAAAACTTAATATTCGTGATATAAATGATTAAAGATAACAAAGGACAGATTTCACTGGAATACCTGCTGATATTTGCGGTTTCGCTGATTATTTTAATTGTATTTACGCTGCCTTTATTGCAGTTGGGCCTTGAAAATACTATGGATGTATCCCACTCATTAAATGCCAAATCCGAACTTTCAAAACTGTCAAATACAATATCTCAGGTTTATGCTGAAGGTCAGGGATCAAAGCATACAGTCTATTTAAACTTGGATGGTGAATTAAACCTCAAAATATCTACTTCATACATTTCTGCTGCAGTCAAGATGAGTGATGGAAAAAATAGGGAAATAAAACTATACCATAATTCAAATTTCAATTCAGGTAGTTTATTTTTGGAAAAAGGTGATACTAAAATAATTGTTGAATGGCCAGTTGATAGTGAAAAAATGATAATCTATAAGAAATATTAACGAAAAGCTTTTTAATAGTAATTAATTAAATATTTAATTATATCTATAAAATGAGTGGATTAAATGGATATTATAATTACTATTATTTACATTGTTTTGTTTATCATAATGATGATATTCGTTTTTTCAATAGCTATGCTAAAACCATTCATGTCTAAAAAGGAGATGGTATTGATATTGGCTGTTGGCTTTTTCATTGGTGCACTGGGGGGAGCATTTTTCTTAAGTCCAATTTACTCGGATGTACCTGAAGTTGCAACTGCTATTGAAAAAGTGATTCCGGGCAATCAGGAAGTATTGTATCTTGATGTATCATCAGCTACTGACATTAACAAATTAAGAAGTGACTTGTCTCAGATTAACGGTTTTCAAAGTTTAGAAGAAATTGGCATTACGATTCCCCTGTGGTCGTTTAACGATAGGGAATATTCATATTTCAATAAAACAGTTCCTAATATAGATTCTCATTTTCAGAATTATTCGATAAATAAGACTGCAGGAACAATTCACATTTCTTTAAACAATTATTCTTCATCCAGTGCATTAAAGTCATTTGCAGACTGGTATAAGTTAGTTTATGGCGGATCAATTAATTATGCACAGGTTCATCTTAAGCTTGTCATTTCATCTTCATCTTATGACAAGGTTAAAGCCCAGTTGCTTGATAAGGGTATTGTGGCATCCAATGTAGAAGGATCCGTTCAAAATAGTATTGACAATTCAAACAGTTCTATGATTTCCAATACTCAGTTTGTAGCTATTTGTGGTGGTATTGGTCTTTTAGTGGCTATTTTGGGCCTTTTCTTTGAATCATTTGTTGTCGGTAGAAGAAGATTCCACAGATTCCTAAAAAGAAAAAGGAAATATTAAATGAAGGTTGCAGTATTATTTTCCGGTGGTAAAGACAGTACTATGGCTGTTTACAATGCTTTGGAAAGTGGACATGATGTTGAATATTTGCTTGCTATGAAGTCTGCCAATGACGAGTCATACATGTTTCATGTTCCCAATATTCACCTTACTGATTTGCTTTCAGGGGCTATGGATATTCCTATAATTAGTGTTGAAACTGATGGGATTAAGGAAGAGGAACTGAATGATTTGAAAGGAGGCTTTGAAAAGCTTAAGGATTTGGGCATTGAAGCCATATATACCGGTGCCCTTTACTCAAATTATCAGAAATCAAGGATTGAAAAGCTGGCGGATGAAGTTGGTTTGAAAGCGGTTTCTCCATATTGGCATGTGGATGAACTTGAATACATGAATCTAATTGTATCTCTTGGTTTTGATGTTATAATAAGTGGAGTTTCAGCTTACGGATTGGATGAAAAATGGTTAGGTCGCAAAATCGATGAAAAGTGTATTGATGATTTAATCAGACTTAATGAAAAGGTAGGCATCAATCTTGCATTTGAAGGTGGTGAAGCTGAAACATTGGTTTTGGATGGTCCTATTTTTAAAAAAAGAGTTAAAATATTAAAGGATAAAAAGCAATGGTATGTAGATAGTGGTTTATACATTATTGAAGATGCAATTCTAGAAGAAAAATGATTATACATCAATTTCTTCTAAAAATTCTCTTATTTTCTGTTCAAAGGATTCTATGTCGCTTTCATTAATAATGATTTTATCTGAAAGAGAAATTACATTTCCAATTCCAAAGTCAAGTTCTCTTTGATCTCTTTCGGCAAATACATCATAATCTGTTGTATCGTCTTCTCTTTTTCTTGATTTTATTCTTTCAAAGCGTAATTTCGGATTGGCAAATATTGAAACAATAATAAAGTCGTCAAAATTTTTTTTGAATAAGTTAACTTCATATTGGCTTCTGATACCGTCTACGAGAATGGATGATTCAAATCCTTCTTCCTGCAGCTTTTTGATTTTTTCAATGGTCATTTCGGCAACAATATATTGGCCATGTTCTTTTCTCAAATTTTTGGCGGTTTCTTTTGTTGATTCTCCACGTTTTTTTGCTTCTTCACGTATTATGTCTCCCATACTTACAATCATAGCTCCTTTTTCAGTTGCTATGTCGGAAACAAATCCTTTTCCAGATCCAGGTAAACCAGACACTCCCATTATTCTCATTTTATATCCTCTTTTATTTTAAATAATTCCAATGATTCTTTTAAGTTAGTGTCATTGTCAAAGTCTTCAATCAATTCTCTTAGCAGTTTTTCATCCTGTGATTTTAAATCATCAGCTATTTTAGTCATAAATGGTATTGCACGCACTACATTGTCCACAATAGAGACATCAGACATTTTTGATGTTCTTGAAAGCGGATTCAAATCAATAGTGATTATGTTTTTTCCGCTTTGGGATAATATTTCCGCTCTGTCACCATCTTCAAGAGGTACTAATATTGTATCAGCACTGTATATTCCGGTTTTACTTGCGGATGCTCTCGGATTTTTGATTTCGTTAATGTAGGTTATTTCATCATCCAAAGACCCGAGTATTTCGGGATAGCCGTGATCATGATATAATCCGGTTATTTTTTCCACTCTTTCATCGGTTCTATAAAATAGGTTAATTTCGATTTTAGCACCAATTGTATTTGCAAATTCTATTATTTCATCTATTGCCAGAGCGGTTGTATTTCCATTAACGGATATTACAGGATTTTTTGATAAAATCATTATTGCAACAGTTACATACATTGCTCTTTTTGCAGGCAGTGTTGTCTTCTCGCCAAGCAGATAGTCAAATGCTTCTCCTCTGCCGTGGGCAATCATTGCTGAATCTGCAAGATAACCTGCTTTTGATGCCTTTACAATTTTATCTCTTAATACTAATGATTCATAACGTGGGTGAGATTTTGATAACATAATTTTCCTCTTTATTTTAATTCAATGTTCATTTGTGCCAGATAACCGATGAATGTTGATATTATAATCATTGTTAGTGATATTATTTCATGTGAAGCGTGGTTTGTTATTATCGTAATTGTATTGTTCGGAATTAATAAAAAAATAAAGTCCAGAATAATGTCTATTGCCACAAATAATATTCCGGCAAGGAGTCCCTCCAATACTTCGTTTTCATTAATTTCTCTTATATAGAGAATTGAGAAAAATCCTGTAATTATAATGATGCATAAAGCTATAATAAGATTAGTGTATGTTGCATCACCAATAAATGCATGAACTGTTGTAAAGACAATATGTGTCAGCAGCCAAATCAATACACCATAGATTATTCCCAATTTGAGTTTCATGATTATTTCCTCTTGGGATAATTTTTGTTTTAAAATTCATATAAACTTTTTCTTGAAAATAAGTTAAAATAAAAAAAATTTCTTTTTTAAAATCAGGTAGGTAACGGGCATTACCTACCTTTTTTTGCTTGTTTTTCAAGCTTTTTAGAGAAATGAATTTTAAAGTTTGGCTGTTTTAATTTACATCTCTAGACTACAATTAAGTAGTCAGTTTATATTATGAATGTTATAGTATATATAGTTTAAAAAAATTCAAGTTTAATTTATTAACAATTTTTATATTTAATTGATTATATATTATTAATTGATGCAAGATTTGGAACATGAAAATTATATTTTGAATTCAATTTTAAAAAGTTCTCCCAGTTCAGAGAACTTTTCCTTTGAAGAATATAGGAAAGTCTCACCTGCTTATTACGATGATTTGAAAAATCAGCTTCTCGATGAATATCAGGGAAAGAAATTAACTGATATTGAAGGGAGTAAAGTGATAGAAACTCCCTATGGTGATACTTTAGAGATTGTCAATAAGCAGAAGATTGATTTTAATCTTGCTGAAAATAATTTTAAAAATCAAATGAATCATAATCTGAAATTGCTTCCAAAAATAGGAATAAAAACAGAAGAAAACTTAAAAAAACAGGGTTTTACCACAATAGAATCCCTTTTAAATCATGATTCACATAAATCCAATGCCAAAAACTTCCTAGAAAATATGGATGCAATGTCCTTTGGCGAGATTATTGATTTGTTAAATCAGAATAAGTATGGAAAAGCCTGTAAGGATAATTTGATTAAATGTGTAAGCATTCCAGATGCAGAAAATTTTAAATTTATGGATATAGAGACACTGGGCCTTTCAAATGTTCCGATAATATTAATCGGTGTTGCTGAAATAAATAAAAACAATATTGTATCCTCACAGTATTTCCTGAGGGATCTTGATGAGGAGCCTGCAGTACTGAAGGCATATTTCTCACACCTTGATGAGGATTCGGTTCACGTAACATTCAATGGAAAGACATTTGATGTGCCGTTTATAAGAAACAGGCTTAATTACCATAGAGTTGATGTTGATTTTAATTTAGCCCATTTGGATTTAATGTATTTTGCAAAATATTTGTGGAGAGACGAATTGCCGAATTGTCAGCTTCAGACAATAGAAAAATACAAATTTGGTCTTGAAAGGATTGATGATGTGCCTGGCCAGTATATTCCAGGATATTACAATACCTATCTTAGTCAAAATAATATTGGGCCGATGATTCCGATAATAGAACACAACAGACAGGATATTGTCTCTCTTGCAGATTTTTTAATGAAAATGTATGAAGAGGTTAATTACGAATAGGTGCTTTAAAATGGGGTTATTTGATTTATTTAAAAAAGATAAAAAAGAAAAAAAGGAAGAAAGGAAGCCATTGGAAATTCCAAAGGATGATGACATTCCTGAAGTTGAGTTGCAGCTAAAAGAGATTGCAAAAAATAGTAAGAATAGAAATGAAAGGGCTGTTGCAGCTAATAATATTACAAATCAGTATGTAGCACTTGATTTGGCCAAAACTGTAAAGGACCGGGCCATCAGGCTGATTGCAGCTAACAAAATAGAGGATGAAAGATTGCTGTGGGATGCTGCTGAAAATTCCCAGTTTTATGATGTAAGAAGTTTTGCATATGAAAGATTGGGGGAAAACAATAAATCAATAGCCGAAATGGTAATTAACCAGAAAAAATCAAAGGAAATAACGGAAATCTTTGAAAAGGTTGAAGATGAAAAAACCCTTGAAGAAATAGCAATCAATGCAATCGACAAAAAATACAGAAAGGAAGCACTTGAAAAAATTAATGATGAAAAGATTCTTGCCGATCTGGTATCAAAATCAAAGGACAAGACAATCAGGAAAAATGCAGTATTAAAGGATTCTTTTACGGATGAGGACCTGCTTAAAAAAATAGCCATGACAGATTCCGATATTGATGTTAGAATCGCAGCCATTTCCAAAATATCCGATGAGGATAAGCTTGTTGAAATTGCAAGTGAAGAGGAAAGTGCAAGGGTAAGGTCTGTCCTTCTTGAAAAATTCACAGACAAGGAATTGTTAAAATCCATTGCAATCTATGCCGAAAAATCAGATGTAAGGCTGGATTTGGTTAATGTCATAGATGATGAGGAGATTTTATCATATATTGTTTTAAATGATGATGACAGTGTTGTTAGAAGTGAAGCAATCAAAAAGGTTAATAATGAGGAAATCCTTGTTAGGGTGGCCAGAGGTGATTCAGACAGGTTTGTTCGTCAGAGTGCAGTTAAAAAAATAAAAAATCCTGAGGTTTTGGTTGACATTGCATTGAACGATGAGGATTCTTTTGTAAGGTCCCATGCAGTGGCAAATCCTAATCTGACTTCAAAAGATGATTTCTTAAAGATAGCTATTAATACAACACATGAAGACATTGCCCTTGAAGCGATGAAGCATATAAACTCAGAAGAGGATTACATTAAAATACTGCATGAGGCAAAGATGGAACAGGTAAGAAAGGATACGTTGGATAACATCGATGATTTGAAAGTATTGGTTGAAATAGTTTTAGCCAATAAGGACCTCGATTTCAGCTTGAAAGCTTTAAATAAAATTGATAATGAAGAGGTTGTTTATAAGATTTATGAACAGAATATCCATGAAGACATTAATGTCAGATGTGTCAGTAAAATTAGAAATCAGGAATTATTAACTGATATTCTACAAAGTGACAAGTCCTGGAGAGTAAGAGAAGCCTGCGTTAAAAAAATTGTAAGTATCAAAGTCCTTAAAGATGTTTCACTAAATGATGAGAATGAATATGTAAGAAATGTTGCTAAAAACAGAATGAAAGCATTAAAATAATTTTTATATATAATAAAAAATTAATAGATAAATGGTGATATGATGAAATTAATGAGAGAACTTTGTTTAGCATCTGGTGTATCCGGTAGCGAAGATGAAGTTGCAGATATTATTGAACGTGAATTAAAAGATGTTGCTGATACTATTGAAAGAGATAATATGGGAAGTATCATTGCTACTAAAAAAGGTTCTAAAAAAGCGCCTAAAGTTATGTTGGCGGCACATATGGATGAAATTGGTTTCCTGGTCAGATTTATTGATGATAAAGGTTTTATTAAATTCTCAAAAATCGGTGGTATCGTAGATTCTATCTTGGTGAATTTAACCGTAACTATCCACAGTAGTGTTGGAGAAGATGTTATTGGTGTAATCGGTTCAAAACCACCTCACGTTACCAAACCTGAAGAACGTAAAAAGGTTATTCCTTCCGATGAGTTATTTATTGATATAGGTGCAAAAGATAAGGAAGATGCAGAAAAGATGGTTGCGGTTGGCGATGTAATAACATTCAATTCACTTTTTGTTGAATATCCTAATAATTTGATTATGGGTAAAGCTATGGATAACCGTGCAGGATGTTATGTTTTAATTGAAGTTTTAAAAAGAATAAACACTGATGCAACTGTTTACTGTGTTGGAACAGTACAGGAGGAAGTAGGTTTGAAAGGAGCTAGAACCGCTGCATTTAAATTAAATCCTGATATGGCCATAGCTCTTGATGTTACTTTATCCGGTGATCATCCTGGAATAAAACCTGAAGAGGCACCAGTTGTAATTGGTAAAGGCCCATCCATCATCATATCTGATGCAGGTGGCCGTGGAATATTAGCTTCCAAATCAGTAAAGGAAATGCTCATTAAAGCAGGTGATGAAAATGATATCAATTACCAGTTGGAAGTTAGTGACGGCGGAACTACGGATGGTAGTGCAATTCAATTAGTTCGTGAAGGTATTCCTGCTGGTGTTTTATCAGTTCCTACAAGATACATCCACACTCCTGTAAGTGTATGTAGTATGGACGATATTGAATCCACTATTGAATTAATTGTGGCTGCAATTAATAATTTATAATTTAAAACGATTTTTATCGTTTTTAATTCTTTTTTTAAATATTTTAGATTATATTTTGAAGAGTATTTCAAGAATTTCTTTAGGAATATCACCTTTTTCAGTATAATAATTTTTAATTTGGAGTAAAGTCTCATTTAATTGTTCATTATCTGTTTTTAATTGGTTATTGTCTGTTTTTAATTGGTTATTGTCTGTTTTTAATTGGTTATTGTCTGTTTTTAGGTGTTTGTTGTCTGTTTTTAATTGGTTATTGTCTGTTTTTAGGTGTTTGTTGTCTGTTTCTAAGTTTTTATATTCTGTTTCTAATTCTTTTATTTTTGCTGCGGATTTCTTATTTTCTTGTTCAATTAAATATTCAAGTGCGGTTTTTCTTTTTTCCATATTAATCATCTCTAATAATTCTTTTTTCATGTTTTTATCAGATATGTTTCGGTCAATCATTATTTCTACAATGAAACAAATCTTTGTTTTTAATGTCTCGCTGATGGTTTTGTCGTTTTTAATTAATTCACAGATTTTTTGAGTTACATATGGTGATATTTTATCTTGTGCAAGTGTCGGTAATATGGCTAATTCACAGGTTTCATCATAGGTTAATTTAAGGTTGTTATTAATTTTGTATGTTATGTTATTTAATCTTTCGTTGATTTCTTTGGGAGGTATATAAATATATTCTGGTCTTAAAAATAGTGTTTTTGTTAAAGCTATTTCTTTTTGACAGTATTTTGGATCCACTTTGCTTATGATGATTGAATCGGTTAGTGAATTATTGTGTATTAGTAAAAATTTAGCATATTCAGCAATTATTTTAAGTTTTTTCATATCTACAATACTGCTTTGATTTTCTATATTGTTAATAATGTTTTCACTTCTTAAATATGCTATATCCATACGTAAATTCCTTTTGTTAACAGTAATTACTTCAGTTTCAATAGGGTGTATATATTCTCCTTCTAAATTAAAATAATTATGTATTATTTCACTTAATGCGATAAAACCATACTTGGTAGAAATATCCATATGATTACTAATTTCTTTCATAAATATCACCTTGTACTTTATTATCTATAAAAATTAATATAAAAAGTTTTTATTATAAATTAAAGCAATATCTTTTGTTAATAATAATTTTACTTTCTTAAGGCAATATTTATTTGTGAAAATTTTTTAAAAATAATTGAGGATGTGACGCAAAATTTTTAATTGAATTTTGTGTTTTTGATTTTTTAATATATTTTTCTTATTTTTAGTTGTTTTTTCAGTAAGTTATTCTTTGTTTGTTTTTGTATTCGTATGTTTTTCTTCGGTATAAAAGTTCTCCCAAAGGGTAAATATATGTTCCAATTTTCTGCATCGTAGCAGAAATGGTCTTTTTGGAATGGTTTTTCCCATATATTTCTTTTCTTGATAGTTTTTTCGTAGATATGTATCCATCTAAGCCTTTTTCTTCAAGATATGTAGTATTTTTCATCTGTTGAATATCCATTATCGGCGCGGAATTGAAAATTGTGGGGCATTTCTTCATATATTCCGCGTAAATTATTTTCTAATTGTTCGATTGAAGGAATCAGCTCGAAATGGTCTGTTGGATTTTGTGTAATGTAATATGAAAGTATTATTTCTTTATATTCATCCACGATGATTTGTGCATAGTAATCTCATTCCCATTTACCTTTTTTATTCATCATTAAACGAGCATCAGGATCATTTATACTTATTATATCTTTTGGTGATTCTTTTACTTTTTCTTCGAGCTCATTGAGTTTTTTTTAAAACTTTTTCAGGATTTTTTTTGCTTGTTTTAAAAGATTTAAACTGGAAGAATGCAATTTATATTTCTTTTTATTATCTTTAGAAGATTTTTGAATTTCTTTTACAGTTTCTTTCAATTTTTCTTTGTCTGTTAATGATTCTAGAACTGAATTTCCAGATTCCTCTTTGAGTTCATCATCTTCTTGTTGATCAAGTTCAATACTTTTTTTAAAGTGTTCTTTTCATGATTTTGATTAAATCATTTTCCTTTGCAATTTTAATGGTTGTTTTAAATGTCTTGTCGATTAAATCAGAATAATCGACTTTAAATCGTAAAATTATCGGGTATGATGGTTTTTCCATTGCTGCAAGATATATATGCAATATCAGTTCTTGTTTTTCTTTCTATTTCTCTTTAAGACAAATCATAATCGAATACGCTCATCAAAATGAGTCTAAGCAATAATTCTTGAGGCTAAGCAAATTCGCCAGGAGTTCCTCGAAATTCCGGGTTCACTTTCGAACAATCAATTAAATCAACCATATTTTTAATAAAATAGCAAGGATGACCTTCAGGAATCAAATTTCGCAAGTCCATCGGAACCAACATAGCTTGATTTATATTATCATCTTTTTAAACCATGAATAAAACAACCATAAATATCCATATCTATAATAAAAGATTGTACTTCATAGTATATAATATTAAAGAAAAAATAAGTAAAATAAAAATAAAAAATCGTGACTTGGTGTCACATTCTCTAAAATATTTAAAAATATCTTAGGGCAATCTTAAAAATTAAACATATAACAAAGCTTTTATTAATGTTTTTCAATGCCATACATGCTTATTGGCATTAAAAATGTGAAAATTATTTTATTAGTATTTCTTCTTGTAATCCGATATATTGAATATATCTTTATTATTTTTTTAATTAAAGCATTAATATTCATTTATTTTTTTATTAGAGGAATATATTATGTTAATTAAATGTAAGTAAGTGCTTACATTCGGAATTCTATATATGTGATTATGTTTAAAGGTAATATTAGAAAATAATTCGGAGGATTTTTAAAAAATGGATAAAAAGATTTTAATGTCTTTATTACTTTTTGGTATTATAATGTTTAGTATGGGTTGTACTTCGGCCGTCGATTTTAATAATTGTTCTGATGTTTTAAATGTAGACAATCATCAGGATACAATTTCTATGGATGAAGAATCCAGTTTGATAACCTCGGATGATTCAGTGAAAACTTCTGATATTTGTGATAACTGTCAAAATAATTCATCATCAGATAATGTGGTGGAAACTTCTGATATTGCTGATGAAAGTGAAACAGACGAAAATCAAAATGTTATCTATTTTAGTGGTGAATCTTATCTGGAATTTCTATATAAGGTGACTTGTTCAAATTCTGGTGATAAAATAGTTGTATTAGATAATTTTACTATGCCCATATGCGAGGTTCCAATTAAGCATCCTATTACCATTGATGGTAAAGGGTTTACTTTGAGAGGGGTTCGATTTATGATTTATTCAGAATCCGTAACTTTGAAAAATATTTGTTTTGAAAATGCATCCCCTGCAATTGTTAGGGCATCTGATGTTAATTTTACTATGAAAAATTGTACTTTTAATAATTGTGGTGATGATAACAATATAATGAGTTTGGCTGATTATAATCGTAAATTTAAAGTAGAAGTTCCTAAACCAACTGTAAAATTCAATGGAACTACATTTACTGAATTAAGAGAACAAATTAAAAATTTAAATGATGGCGATACCATAATTTTAGAAAATGATGTGTATCAAGATACCAAAGAGGATATAAAAATCCAAAAACAAATAACCATTGATGGTAATGACCACACATTAGATGGAAAATACCTTTATAGAATGTTTGAGGTATCCGGTGATAATGTTGTTTTAAAGAATATTAATTTCATTAATGGAATTTCTACAATCAAATGGGATGGTAGAAAAGGTACCGTTAGCGGATGTACTTTCACAAACATCAAAGGATATGATGGTGGTGCAATTGAATGGTACGGTATCAGTGGAGTAATCGAAAACTGTAGTTTCATAAATATTAAAGGACGTAACGGAGGTGCAATCCATTTATTCAAACATTTCTGTGATGTGAGCGGATGCACATTCAAATATTGTGTTGCAGAAAATTCAGGCGGTGCAATCTACATAACTGGTGCTTATTGTGAAATTGATGGATGCACATTCGAAAATTGTGTTGCAGAAAATTCAGGCGGTGCAATCTGCATAGTTGGTGATCATTGTAAAATTGATGGATGCACATTCCAGTATTGTACTGCATACTATAATGGTGGTGCAGTTTTCGCTGTCTCTTCTTCCTGTGGGTCTGAAGTGAAAAATAGTATTCTTGAAAATAACCGTGCATCAAATGGTGGTGCAATTTACTGGGCATGCTCCTGCGGTGATATTGTTGCATCCATATTTGAAAGGAATGTTGCAGAAAAATCAGGCGGTGCAATCTACATAGCTGGTGATTATTGTGAGATTAAGAAAAACTCATTTGGTTACAATTCTGGGTCAGATGATGCTTCTGCGATTTACGTGGGCAGTTTAGTTAGCAGACTCAGAGTATATGATTGTGATTTCTACAAAAACTGTGGAAAATATGTAATTTCATTTGTTTCAGCCCACCCTACTTTATATAATGAACTTGATATAAAACGTAGTAACTTTTATTTCAACAATGCATCTTATACAATTTTCGCAAGGGGTATTGCACATTTTTATATTTTAAATTGTGCTTTCTTTAAAAATATGGGGATAAACCTTTGTCATGATGATTGTTATAAGGCTCATGCTGCTTGGTGTTGGTTTGGAAATACAAAATCAAATCCTAGTACTAATATGGTCAAAGAGGATCATCCGGGTAAGATAAAAGCAACTGATAGCTGGTATGTATTAGGTGATGATTTAACAACTTCCGACACAATGGTATATGAAAAAAAGAAAGTTTCATTTAAAAGGCTTTCACATGTAAAGGGTTGTGATTTGCGTTTAAACAGAGACTTGCTTGTAAAACTTATTAATGAAAATTCATAATTAATTTATGAATTCAATTATTTTTTAACAACCATTATTTTTTTTTAATGAATGAAGTGAGTTGCGAACTCACTGATTTTTATATTTTTCGTGGCACATCCTCTAATTTAGAATAAAAAAAGAATTTTAAGAAAAGTTTTTTTTCAGCTTTCCTATTTGAATCTGTCGTCTGACTTTTGTGATTTTGCTTTATTGTGGTTTTTTTCAAACCAGCCGATTTTTAATTCGGTAATTGTATCTTCATATAATTGGGGCACATATGGTTTGATATCTAAAAGTGGTGTTTCATCCAATACATCAATATTTGATACATATACGGTATTTCCTTCAATTTTATCAATCTGTACAACAGATGAACCAATGCGATTTGGTCTTTTAGGTGATCTTGTTGCAAAAACACCGTGGGTATTGATATCCATAAATGGCTTTACTTCGAGCAAATAGCCGTCAACCTTGTGAAGTAAATATAGTATGTTGATGTGGGAAAATTCCTCTAAATCTTTCAGTCCGTCAACATATTTGTCTTCTAAAACAAGTCTTCCTTTCACACCTTTGGCTCCTGTTGGTTGAATAGGCATCCCTTCAATTTCTTTAAATTCGGTATGTATTGTTCCTATTGATTCAAGTTCTATCTTCATGTTTTATTATTTTTATTTTTACTGATTAATATATTATTTCATTTCGATTTTATCGATATGAATGATTTCAGGTAATCGTTTTTAAAATTCTTATTTCTGAAAAAAACGAAACATTTATATACAATTCGATACAACATATTATTGTACAACTAAACGGAGATGATTTTAATGGAACTTAGTGCAAGAAATCAATTGAAAGGAAAAGTTACAAATGTCGAATTAGGTGCCGTAATGGCAAACATCAAAATCGATGTGACAGAACCTAACACTATTACTGCTGTTATTACTAAGGAGTCTGCTGAAAGGTTAGGTTTAAAAGAAGGTGACGATGTTACTGCATTGATTAAATCTACTGAAGTTATTATAGGTAAATAAATTTGAGGTGTTATGTATGGAATTAAGTGCTAGAAATCAGTTAAAAGGTAAAGTTTCTAATGTTGAATTAGGTGCTGTAATGGCTAATATTAAAATTGAAGTGGAAGATCCTAATACCATTACTGCTGTTATTACTAAGGAGTCTGCTGAAAGGTTAGGTTTAAAAGAAGGTGACGATGTTACCGCTTTAATTAAATCTACTGAAGTAATAATCGGAAAATAAACTGGATTAAATCCAGTTTTAAAAATCTTTTTTTTAAATTAATCTGTAATAGCTTATAAAATTAGGCAATATAAACAGAATTATTATAATCAGTATCAGGATTATAATGAATTTCAAGTGTTTTATGGTGAAGTATATCGCAAAAAACACTATCAGTAATTTTAGAATCAGTATTAAATCCACATTATCCTCCAGCCAATATGGTTTTTGTTCCCTGTTTGGAGATTTCCTCTTTTTTGAATTCCACATCGTATTTTACTTTTTCAATAACTTCTTTTAGTGCGTCAAGGGTTTCTCCACGATGATTTCCCAATACTGCAACTAAAAATAAACTGTCTCCGGTGTAGAATTCTCCGATGTAGTGTACAACTGATATTTCAGCAACATTATATTTGATTTTTGCGTTTTCAACTATTGCTTCAATTTCATTTTTTGTTGTCTGCTTGTCTGGAGTGGTTAATATCAATTTTTCCAAATCCATATTTTCTTCTTTTCCACGTACTATTCCTTCAAAAGTGAAAATAGCTCCGCAGTAATCTATTTTGGTATTTTTCTTTATATCACTCAATAAATCCGGAATTGTTACTTTGTCTTCTTTTGCTTCAATAACTTTCACGACCATTTTATAACCTCACTATTATATTCTTAAGACTGCTATATATAACTATTGTTATAGGTCACTGATTTCCTTTACAGATAAATTCTTTAATCTTTCAACACCCTTGATTTCCTTCATGATTTCAATTGTAGAGTCTGCTACAAGTTCCTGCCAGTTTTCATTATTTAAAATCCTTCTTCTGACTTCGCTTCCTGACAAATGGAGTCTGTCATAAAGCGGCGGATTTCTGACATCATATCCATCTTCCTCAAAGAGCTGTTTGACTAAGGGATTGCCTGAATAGACGATTGAAAATGGCGGAGTCATCAGCTTAACATGGGCCACCCAGATGGCATTATAGTTGATGTCTTCAAGAGGTATTATGTAATATCTGCTTGGATTGATGTTTTCCTCAGCCAGAGCCTGGGTAACCATAACAACACGTTCACCTGCGGTGAATGGGTCTTTCAATTCATGGCTTAGCTGGGCACTGCCTATACAGATGATGATTTCATCAACTTCCTCCAGGATTTTTTTAATAACCTGAATGTGGCCTTTATGGATAGGCTGCATCCTACCGATTAAAATTCCACGAACTTTATTATTCATATTATCACTTATTATTATATATTGAAGTAAAGTTATATTAAATACTTTTATTAAAGTTATTATTGTTAAAAAAAATTTACGGTGCATTTTTATGGAAAAGAAAACTATGATAATTATCGGCGTCATTGTAGTAATAGTAGCCATTTTGGGTATTGTTTTTGCTACAGGTGCCTTAAATAAAAAAGAAGCGCAGACACCATTCGAAACAGACTTCATGTCCGGTGCATTTATAGGCAATGTTGAAAAAGGCAATACAAACCAATCTTATATTGCTTCATACACTGATAAACAGCACAACATTACATATAATATAACAACTATGGATAACGCATCTGCATTAATGGAAATATATAAGTTTCAGGGAGTACAGGGTCCTGATCAACGTAAATACAATGGAAACGATTGGAATATTTACTTTGCTGAGGCTATGCCTAATGTAAATAATTCAACCACAGTAGATAAATCCAAACCTATGGGTATTATAATCTGTGAATGTCAAAAAGAATCACAAGGCTACATTATATACGGTATATTCGATACAAAGAATGTTAACTTCACTTTAAACACTTTCGGTGATGCTTATAAAGTATATATGGAACCATTGCTTAAAGGCGTTAACTTGAAACATAGTGATAATGTTCCTAGTGTCCATGATCAGTTTGGTCTTTCAAAAGATGATTTCTACAAGCAAATTGATTTAATACATCAAATTGAGGCTGGAAACACCTCTGCATTGAGGCGCTAAAAAATGAGAATTACAGTTTTTCATGCGGATGAATGTGACAGGAAAAAATGCACATCCATCAAAATGGAGAAATTGGGCAAATGCAGGCTGGTATATAATATAAACAAAATTCCAGGCGGTGCTATTGTCCTAAATCCATATGCTGAAAAAGCTGTATCATACCAGGACCACAAATTTGTTGAAAGAAGAGGAATTGTAGGACTTGACTGCTCATGGAACGAGGTGTCAAGTTCTAAAAAATTCTTTTCCTTATCCAAATACCACAGATCATTGCCCTTTCTGATTGCAACAAATCCCGTTAATTACGGCAAGGCATGTATACTCTCAACCGTTGAAGCCATTTCAGCCACTTTATATATTACACGCTTTAAGGATGAGGCTAAAGATATTTTGGATGGTTTTAAATGGGGCCATACCTTTCTGGAGCTGAATCATGATTTGCTTGAAAGCTATTCGGAAGCAGATACCAGTGCGGAAGTCGTAAAGATACAGAATGAGTTTCTGGAAAATCATGAATAACTTTTTTTGGCACTATTAGTAACAATTAATATATGTGTTAAAATCGGATTTTTCTTAATATAATATAATATATATTATATTGGATATTTTTCATTTCTTTTAAATAGTAATAATCTGATTTTGTATTACTGTTTTTATTTTTATCAAAAATTTGCTTGTTTTTTAGTTTTTAGGTTAATATAAACATTTTTTTGCAATTTAAAATCATTTCGATATTTATTTATATCTATATTAATAAAAATAACCTTACAGCCAATTTTAGCGATTTTTTTAGGGGAAAAATATTTTGTTTAAAAGTATTATTTTTCTTTTTTAAAGAATGTAAGTTAATGTTGGCTGAGGTTTGATTTGATTAAACCTTAAATTGACATTTTGGTTTAAGATATTGATTGTTTTTTAAAACGATTAATGTCTGTTTGAAAAAGGGCTGAAATTCAATTTTAAATGAATTCAAGTAAAAATATATTGATTTATGGTCATTAAGTGAGCAAATCTTGTATTAAATTTAGTAAAAAAATCAAAATTTAGGTTAATTTGTATTAACAAGAATTTATGATTGGTATAATCTGGTTTAGTGTTTATTTGATGTGCATAATTAGTGAAAATTGGTTATGATTTCGTTTCTTAAGCACGATAATAATTGGACATATTACTTGTAAGGATTTGTAGTTTAGGTTAATGCTAAATGTAATAAATTGATATTATTACTTTGATTTAAATGTATTAAGTTTAATTTGGTTTGACTCTCGTTAAAAATTATTAATGGGGATTAAATTGAAAATAAATAAGATAATGCATTTAGTAAATTCGCTATTAATATTATCTGGATATTTTAATCCGCATGATATTAATCGAAATTATATGAGTAAAAGGACGGTAGAAAGTTTAGATATCAATGCTGGTGTTAATTTCGCTGGTTTTGATAGGATGTTAGGACTGATTCATGGTATTGTTGTTAGCAGGGAGGTTTCGTGACAATCTCTTTAAAATAAGCAATTGTTGTTGAAATTTTTATTTAATGGAGTGATTTAATGATAAAAAAGAGATATTTAATTCTCATTTTATGTATTATCGCGATATTATCTATGCAATTTGTGTCTGCTAATGATAATACGGATGATATAAATGTTTTAGGTGCTTCTGAAGATGGAAATGTTCTTCAGGCTCCTAGTGAAACACAATCCTATACGGATTTAAATACTATAATTAATCAAGCTGGAGAAGGCGATGAAATAAATTTAACGTATAATTATGAATATCGATATGGAAATGATCCGAAAACAGGAATAAACATAACTAAGAATATAGTTATTAATGGTAATGGAGCAACAATAGATGGAAAGAGTGCTTCTAGTTTATTTAATATATCTGAAGGCGTAACTGTTACTTTGAAGAATTTAACAATTACTCAAGCTGCAGGTATACAGAATAATGGTCAAGAATGGTATCGTGCAATTACCAGTGGTAGCGGAACTACTTTAAATATTGTTGATTGTACTTTTGACAGCAATAAAGCTGGAGAAGAATGGCAATATAGTAGTAATCACTTCTATGGTAGTGCCATATACTCATTAGGTAATGTGAATATTCAAAATTCCAATTTTATAAATAATATTGTACAAACTGCCGGTGTAATTTATACTGGAGGAACTATTACAGCAAAAAATACTAAATTTTCTAATAATAGGGCTATCAATCGTCAACAAGTAGATGAATATGGAGATCATATGTCTACAGAAGGGGGCGCTATTTTTGCTGGTTATGTTGATAATATAGAAAACTGTACATTTGAAAGTAATTTTGCTGATGTAGGAGGTTCAATTTATTCAATTTCTGGAATTGGTAGAGTTTCAAATTCATCCTTTAATGGTACCGGTGTGAATCAGGGTAGTAATCAAAAGGTATTAAATGGTGCAGCTATTACATCTTTATGGGGTGCTATAAGTTTGATTGAAAATTCAAATTTTACAGATTTCACTTCAGCAACTGATGGTGGTGCTATTTATATGATACCATTTGGCGGAAGCGATACTACAAAAATTGTAAATTCCACATTTATGCGTAATTATCTTTTTTCCAATGTTCAATCAGATACTTGCCTTGGAGGTGCTATTTTCACAGGAGGTAATTTGGAAATTGAAAATGTAACTTTGGAAAAAAATTATGCAAAAAAAGGTGGAGCTGTTTATGCAGAAGGATCAGTAACAGTTTCTGATTCACAAATAAGTGGTAATGGTAGATCAGAACATCCTGCTACCGAACAGGGCGGTGCAATTTATGCTAAAAATAATATAAATATTGAAAATACTACTTTTGGTGTAAATTATGCACAAACTGCTGGTGGTGCAGTATATTCTGAAAGAAATGTGAACTTCTATAATTCAAAAGCTAATGGATCTGCTGACACTACTGGAGGAAGTGGTAAAGGTGGATTTATTTATGCAAAGGGTAATATTAATGTTGAAAATTCAACTGTCGCAGCAATTAATGTTGCAAATGCCGTTCATGCTACTTCTGCAGTATATACTGAAGGAAATATTGTAGTTAGAAATTCCACATTCACTAAAATTCAAAATAAGAATTTCGGAATTGATGGTGCTAGAGGTGGTGCCATTCGTGCTGAAGGTAATGCTGAAATTTACAGTTCTAACTTTACAGACAATATAGCAAATTATTATGGTGCAGTATATATTGAAGGAACTTTGGATGTCTATGACAGTAATTTTATAAATAACACTCAGGGAAATGCATTCTCTGAAGGCAGAGCTGTTGTAAATAATACTAACTTTATGAATATTACCTGTAGCGCAACTAACCTTAGAGGAGTTGTTATTGGTTCCAATTCAACTTTAAGCTTTACAAATTCTTTGGTCAACGGTACTCATGTGTCAGGTTCTCAGCACAGGGGTTTGGTGTTTTCAGAGGATAATTTATTTGTTGAAAATTCCACTCTAAGCCATAACTTTGCGGAAGCAGGTGGATCTACTGGTATGATACTTTCCACTAACTCTAATGTTACAGCCAGTAACTGTGATTTCCATAATAATTCATTCACTTCTCAGAATTGTATGGGTGGAAATATATATGCTGGTTACAATGCAAATGTAAAGAACTGTTCTTTTGAGGATTCTACAGTTATAGGTAAATCAGGTAATACTCACGGTGTTGTTGTATATGCTGAAGAGAATATAACCTTTGTCGATTCATTCGTAGAGGATGTTCATTCTGCAAACAGTGACCAGGGAGCTATTACGGGTAATTATGTTTATGTGCATAATTCAACCATAAGAAATCTTACAGGATTTACAGCTATGGGTGTAGGTATTCATGCAAATGTTGCAAATGTTTCTGACTGTAATTTCACTTTAGTTCGTTCAGAAGATAATGCAGATTGTGGTGGAGCAATATATGCAAATAATACTTATGCATATCGTAACAATTTCACTTTCTGTCATTCCGGACATGGTGGAGCTATTTATTCACTGAATTATACGACTGCTATCGAAAACATTTTTATTAATAATACGGTAACATATAATTCTGGTTGTGCAATATACACTAAAAACGGATTTATTGAATATAATGTGTTCCTTGATAATAAAAATTCCAATCATCCTGAATGGGGAGGCACTCTTGCAGATATGGAATTCCTTGATGCAAATGCCGATTCCATTGAGCGTAATTGGTGGGGAAACAATACACCATTTGAAGGTGAAAAAGGTAAAAACAGGGTTATTATCGGTGGTGCCTATGAATATCCTGATACCTGGGTTATAATGGACTTCTATATAACTAATCCGTTGGAACCAGTCATCGGTCAAGGTGTAAACTTAACCACTGCATTGGAACGCTATATAAATAATACCACTAAAACCTATCATAAATTAGGTCACAATATTGCAAAAAGAACGGTATATTATAATGCTACTAACAATGTAACTGGTGTAGTTGAAGGTAACTTCAGCCATGACAGTGCTCCTATAATTAATAGGGACTATGTAATGTATTCAAACAATAACTTTGAAAATCACAGCGTAAGTTCTACTATTGATTATCAGATTCTGTATCTGGATGTCTGTTCATATGAACTCAATGTTACCAAAACAGTAACAAACGATACACCAAAAGTCGGAGACATTATCAATTATACTATTACAATTTCTAATATTGATACAACTGATTATTCAGATCCTTCTACAATATATACCGAACCTCCAATAATGAATATCACAATAACGGATGTTTTAGATGACAGGTTACAATTATTGGCTGTTAACGGTACTCCATGCAGCAATAAAACTGTCATATGGGATATTGTAAATATGAAGGTTAACACAACCCATACCTTAATTCTTAAAGTTAGAGTTAAAGGTACTGGAAATATCACAAATGTTGCTAGTATAACTAAAGTTAACGGTACTGAATTGAAAAACCCATATAATGGTACAAACGTAACCATTTATGTAAACGAATCTACTTTTGTTGAGTTAAACGTTACTAAAACTGCAAATGCTACAAATATTTATGTTGGCGATAAAGTCGAGTTTACAATTGCCGTAAACAACACTGGAACCAGCAATGCTACAAACGTTAAAGTTTGGGATATTTTGCCTGCAGGATTTGAATGGGTTTCAGGCGGCCATTATAATACGACTACACGTAATGTGACGTTTGATGCCGTTGACATTGAAGCCGGCAAACAGGTTAGTTTTGTTTTTGTTGTACGTGCTACGGCTGATGGTAAATTAAATAACACTGCATTTGCACATGCTGATGAAAATGAAACAATATTCAACGGTACTAGTGATAATATTACTGTAAATCCTGATGTTCGTTTAAACATTACTAAAACTGTTGTTGGTGGTGTTACTGAGGTTTATGTTGGTGATTCTATTGTTTACAATATTACTGTAACTAATAATGGTTTATCTGATGCTACTGGCGTTAATGTGACTGAGAAGTTATCTAATCTTGTTGTGGTTACTGGTGCTGAGGGTACTGGTTGGAATAATATTACTAAGGTTTGGAATGTAGGCAATCTTGCATCTAAAGAGTCCAAGACTTTATTATTAACTGTTAAAGTTAAAGGTAATGGTACTGTTGCTAATGCTGTTGTAGCTAATTCTACTGAAAATACTACTGATGTTCCTGCTAATAGTACTAATGTGACTGCTAAGCCGGATGTCAGATTAAGTATTGATAAGACTATTACTAGTGATGTTAGCAATATTCATGTTGGTGATAGTATTGTTTATGAGATTACTGTGACTAATAATGGTAATTCTACTGCTACTGGTATTAATGTAACTGAAACGTTGTCTGGTCTTGTTGTGGTTACTGGTGCTGATACTGGTGGTGCAGGTAGTTGGAATAATACTACTAAAGTATGGAATATTCCTTCTCTTGCTGGTAATGGTGCTAAGGCTACTTTGACTTTGACTGTTAGTGTTATTAATGTAGGTACTGTTACTAATGCTGTTGTTGCTAAAGCTAGTGAAAACGATACTGAAGTAACTGATGATGCTCCTGATGTTGAGGTTAAACCTGATGTTAAATTAGTGATTACTAAAGATTTAGATACTGCTCTTCCTATTTATGCTGGAGACAATATTACTTACACTATTGTTATAACA
>ONIK01000018.1 GCA_900317865.1 uncultured Methanobrevibacter sp.
ATTGAAGTATTGCCTATATTGTATGCTAAAGACCTGGTCATGAAACAGGGCACTTCCGACCAATTCAGAGCTCAGCTATATGACGGTCAAGGTAATCCATATGCTGGCCAGAATATTACATTCAACATACATGGTATATTCTATCAGAGAACCACTGATGCTGACGGCTGGGCTACACTCAACATTAAATTAAGTGCTGCAGCAAATACTTACATTATTACTTCAATGTATAATGACTGTGTCATTTCAAACAAAATTGTTATTGAACCGGCTTAAGAGGTTAATTTAACCTCTTAAACTATTTTTTTTTAAAATTAGAAATTGTTTTTAAGATATTCCAAACTTTTTTTAATGGAATCTTTAGTATTTACTTCAATCATGTAGATGCCATTATAATTTTTCTTATCAAAAGTAGCGATGATATCTTTAAATTGAATATTGCCTTCACCTAATGGCAAGTGTGTATCATCATCACCCATATTATCATGCACATGTATGTGTTTAATTGAATCAAAATACATTTCATCTGGAGATATTCCTGAGTGGTGAGCATGTCCAATATCCAATGTCATTCCCATGTCATACTCTACAAGTGTTTCATTTAATCTGTTCATGTCCTGATAAATCATGCTTTCAAATGCAGGCATATTTTCTATTGTGGTATTGACGCCTAAGTCTTTGCTGTATTCGCCGATTTCTCTAATGGAATTATTGGATACTTTATAAATCTCTTCGGGCATGTCTTTAGCAAGAAATGGAATTAAACCCGGATGCACAACAACAACGCTTGCATCAATTTTATTTGCTAAATCAACTGAGTCCTTTATTTGGGAAATAGAACTTGCCCTGCTTTTTGAACCTAATGCCGCAATATTAACGTCCATGAATGGAGCATGGATTGTATAATCCAGATTAAAACTATTCAATAAATCCAAATCAAACTCCTCGGTAGGATATTGATGCAGTAATTCTGCATATTTAATGCCTAAACTTTCTATAAACTCTAAACTGTCATTTAACCTGTCATTAAATGTTGCTAATGTTGACGCTCCAATTTTCATTTTAATCACTTTCTGACTGCAGTTATTTCCAGTCCCATTTCAATGGCTTCAATAATAATGTATGCCATTTCATTGTTATTTTTTATTCTGATTTCTCCTTTTTTAGATGTTGTGGCAGTAAGCAAATACTCTCCACCCACAAATACATCAAAGTTTGATCTTCCATTTTCACGACCCAAATCCAAAATTAGCTGTCTTTTAGTATGAATTATATCAATTTCAAATGGGGATGAATTTCTGGGAGTTTCTTCTAAAACTTCAACACCAAGTGAAATTCCAATTTTTTCTTCAATCTCTGCTATTCTTTTACCGTTTTTACCGATAATTTTTGGAATTAGTTTTTCAGGAATGTAAATATTTGCACGGTCCGGTGAAATGACTTCAACTTCAACTTTTGATTTTTTAGGCAAAAACCTTTTAATTCTTCTTAAAATTTCATTTTCCGCAATGTTGTCGACTGAAGACTTATCTGCTGGGCTGGAGGGATTATTAACTAAATCCAAATCCATTACTATGGTCTGTTCACCATATGTGTAAATTTCATTTTTCAGCTCTCCGCTTTCAAAGTCACGAACTTCAATAACAGGTCTTGCCAAATCTGCTTCTTTCATTCCGCTTGGAACTTTAACAGTCATTTTCGTTTCATAAACGCTTTTGATTTCACCGTCTTCGATATAAATGCTGGTATCCACAATTGATGGGATAACACCAAGCTCCACCCTTGAGGCAATACGCTGAATGGCATCGATAGGCCTTGTAGCATGTACAACACCAATCATTCCAACACCGGCCAGACGCATGTCCGCGAAAATATTGAAGTCATGATTTTTTCTCAGCTCATCGTAGATGGTATAATCTGGCCTTACTAAAAGTAAAACATCAGCAGTATTCTCCATACTTCCTTCCAATGGTGCATATTGAGTTATTTCATCGGGAAGCTGCAGGTCTCTTGGTGATTCCATTGTTTTAACAATTTTGTTTAATTCGCCGGAGTAATATTTGGCTATGGCCTGTACAAATGTTGATTTACCTGCGCCCGGAGAGCCTGATATCAGAATACCTTCAGCATTATTGTTGATTCTGTCCATTAATTTATCGCTTAAATGATATTCGTCTAAATCAATATCTGCAACCGGTCGGACTGCAGTAATTTCTATTGCTTCTGAAAATGGGGGTGTAGCTATTGAAATCCTGTATTCTCTTGACTGGACAACAATTGAACCTTCCTTTACAGACTCCAGATATGTTTTTGCATCCGTCCTGGCCTTATCCACTATTTCATCAATAATTTCTTTAAGCTTTGCATGATTGTAGACTTCATCAGATAATTTAATAAAGTTAATATGTCCAGGTGTTCCTTTTTTCGCCATCGGACAGACATTTTCTTTTAAATGAACAGACATGGTTTCATTATCAAAAAATTTCGCTATTGACAATTTCTTTTCAACATATTTCTGTTCGTAATAATAAACTGGAATTCCCTGAGCTTTTGCGGTTTCGGCCTGGACTTTATCATTTGTTAATAATGTTCCAAATTCTGATCTTGCCAAATCTCTGATTATGGCATCAATTTCACCGCTTTTTGCATATTTGATGTCATAATTGGTAGGTCTTTTGCCCTTAAATGAAACTGAAAGTTCTCCCTCATACTGTAATTCCTGCAGGTTTTGCAATTCATTTAAACCCACAATGCCTTCAAGTCTATTTGCATTTGCCTGATGTTCTAATTCACAGACAACTGCTTCGGGAACAATAATTTCTGGATAATCAAGATTTTCTTTTTCTATAACTTTACTTACAGCGCCAATAATAACGGCACTTGTATCTGGTATAATTGTTTTCATCTTAATACACTTCATCAGGGTTAAAAACTCTTTTCTGATTTATTTTTAAATCTTCATCTTTTAAATCATCAATATCCGGTGAATTTTTAAGATCTAAGTCTCTGAAAAAGCATGAATAATAACCTTCGTGGCAAGCAGCGCCGTTTTGTTTAATTTTAAGCACGATTGCGTCCATATCACAGTCAACAAGTATTTCTTCAACTTCCTGGGTATGTCCGGATGATTCTCCTTTTAACCATTGCTGATTTCTGGAAGTACTCCAGTAATGGGCTTTTCCGGTTTCAATAGTTTTTTCCAAAGCTTCTTTATTCATATTGGCTATCATTAAAATTTCACCGCTCACAGCATCCTGAGCTACTGCCGTGATTACATTTACTCCGTTAATTTCATGTCTAAAATTAATTTCCATTATTATTCACCTTTCAAATATGATACAATATTTTCAATTTCGACTAATTCCTGCTCACCGCTTTGCATATCTTTGATTGTTACTTTACCTTCTTCCAGATCGTTTTTACCGATAATTATTATTTTTGGTACTTTAATTTTATCGGCATAATTCATTAGTTTTTTAAATTTCTTATTGTTTAAATCAACATCACATCTGATGCCTGACCTTCTAAGGGTCTGTGTTATTTCATATGCTTTTAATCTCACATCATTTGAAATAGGTGCAACATATGCATCAAGGTGTGATTTAGCCTCTTCTTTATCGGTCAATTCTTCAATTGCATTCATTAATCTGTCAAAACCAAGAGCAAAACCTGTTGATTCAACTTCCTGGCCGCCAAATACTTTGATTAAACTGTAAGTTCCACCGCCACAAACCTGTTTTTGGGCTCCAAGTCCTTCAACATAAATTTCAAAGACAATTCCAGTATAATAATCAAGGCCTCTGGCAACACCTAGGTTTAATGTGTAATTGGTCATGTTAAAGCAGTCCAGTAAATCAACCAATTCTTTAAGTTCCCTAAATGCTTCCTGTGGTTCGTCGTAATCCTTAATCAGTTCTTCAACTTCATTGAGAATGGTTTTGTCTCCAACCAGATCAATTAATTTAAGCAATATCTGATTTAACTCATCATTTGAAATAATGGGATTGTCTCCGCTTAATGATTCAATTAACAAATCCTTATCTCCCTTGTCAATGACAACCATAAGTTCCCTTTGGGTTGTGGTATCGACTTCGAAGTGTTTGAATAAACCGCGTATTATTCCTAAATGGTTGATGTTAACGTCAGCACCGGTAATTCCAAGTGCCTGAATTGAATCACTGCACATTGCAATAACTTCAGCTTCACCTTGAGGAGATTTGGCACCAATTAATTCGCATCCGAATTGCCAGAACTGTCTGAATCTTCCTTTTTGAGGTCTTTCATATCTAAAGCAGCTACCATAATAATATAATTTAATAGGCTTTGTAGCAGTTTTTTCAAGCTCATTCAAATATAATCTGGCAACCGGTGCAGTAATTTCCGGCCTTAAAGTTAATTCACGGTCGGATTTGTCCTTGAAATTATATAACTGGTCGACAATTTCTTCTCCGGATTTGGTTGTAAAAAGTTTTAATTCTTCAAATAAGGGGGTTTTAATTTCCCTGTAACCATAATTTTCAAAAATGTATCTTAAGGTACTTTCTGCTTTTTTTCTCTCTTCCATTTCTTCAAATAAAAAATCTCTTGTACCTCGAGGTCTCATAAATTCCATATCAATTCTCCTTCTAATTAATAAAATTTCATATCATGATAATGTGAAGTGTATATTCTATTATATTTTAGTTTAATACCTTATTATATAATATCGGTGTAATGTTATATTATATTTTGTTTTGATGAGTGTATAGGTATTAACTGGTTGGTTCTTGAAATGGGTATTTTTCCTAAAACATTTTCAGATTTTTACCAAAACTAAAGATTGAATTTTGATTTGTTGATTGTTTCTTCATGATTTTTGTTGGACCAATTCTTGATTGTTTGATGAGATATTTGAATTCCAAGGAATATTTCAAAGTATTTACTTATTTTACGAAGTGATTGATATCCAATTTTCATTATTCCAGGTATTTTATCCATAATTTCTTGTAAAAATTCTTTATGCTCTCCAATTAATGGATTATTTTTTATACCGAATTTTTTTCCTCATTTTTTGCACTGATACTGCTGTTCTTTAAATTCTGTAGTTTTTCCATTAATATTTTGTTTATTTTTTCTTATTGTTCCTTTTTTAATTATTTTATGGGATCCACAATCAGGACAAATTGGATTATTATATTTAAAAGTATTATTTTCATCTAAAAATAGTTTTTGATTAGTATTTTCAAGATTAGGGACTTTATTTAATCTTTCTGAAATGATTTTTTCTTGATTAATTTTTTTGTCAGAAAAATCAAAAAGTTTAAGTTGATGAAGTCTATATTACTATTGGGGGCAAATATCTTTTGTTTGGTCATAAAATATTTTTTGTCCTCACTTATTTAAGTAATTTACTATTTTTAACCATTAAAATTAAAATTAAAGAAAAATTAGGATGCATTTTTATCGAAGTGAAATTTCAACTATAAAAATTTAAAATCAAATAAGCCTATAAAATTTTACAGACTCAAATTAATTAATACTCTCCTGTAAAAGACAGGAGACTATGAATCGTACTTTTGCAGAATATTTTGTGTTATTAATTCTAACTGAGATATTTTCAATCTTTTATGGATATTATAGATTCTCCATATTTTGCACTACTATTTTAAATAATGGACCTAGTCCTGTAAGGGATTATATCCACCATCTCCACATTCCCAATAAGAAAAATGGCAAGGGGCGAAGCCAAACACAAATTTTCCATATGGTAATATAAAAAAAGTATAATGACTATACTGATAGGTATTAGGTACTGTAAAAGTCACATAACCATTTTCATCAGTCCTGTTAGCTAATTTCAATACCTTATCGCAACTATAATCAAGAGTTATTGGTAAATCAGCTAATCCTTTTCCTGTGTCGGGATCTGTAACTAACAATGTTAACTTAATATAATCAGAACTGTCGAGTATTTTTTTCATTTCTACTGGGTCTTTTACACTTGCTAACACTGCAAAAATATCCTCATAATCATTGTTTATTATATCAAACTTTGGTTCTATATGAGGTTTATATTCACACCTAGTAGTATTATGATTTGTGATGTTAATGGAACATCCATCAATTTCTTCTTGTGTTGAATAATTACCTTCAAATTGGTAATTGTCAACATTAGGTCCGTCCAATTCATGAGAAATGATTACGTTATCTCCTTGAAAATCCTTGGTAACATTATCCACATCACTTGCACAAACAAGAGATACACTGGATAAAATAACCAGCACAAAAATTAAACTAAAAAAAATTCTTCTCATATAATTATTACCTCCAACAGATTTAATCTGTTAAATATAAAATTGAAAAATAAGGTTTATAAAGTTTTTCGCATGCAAATACTTACTTGCATTATTAAGTTAGAAAAAATAGTTAAAGAGTCTGTCCAATAAATTAAAAAAAATATGATGAGTTTATCATTGCATCGGTTATGGTGTCTGGAAGTGTAATTTTTTCACTCAAAAATAATTATATAAACATGATTGGATAATTTTAATATATGGAAATAAAAGGAAGTACAAATATTGTAGGTTTAATCGGCCATCCTGTAGAACATAGTTTCTCACCGCCAATGCATAATGCTGCTTTTAAGAAGTTAGGAATGGATTATGTCTACACTGCTTTTGATGTTGATCCCTATAAGCTAAAAGAGGCCATTGATGGAGCTCGAGCTTTAAATATTAAAGGCTTTAATGTTACAATTCCTCATAAAATTGAAGTAATGAAATATTTAGCAGAAATTGATGAAATTGCTTCATTAATAGGTGCTGTTAACACTATAGACTTTAAAGATTTAAAAGGATATAATACTGATGGAATTGGGGCTATCAAAGCTATTGGTGAAGTTACAAATGTTAAAAATAAAAATATTGTTATTGTAGGTGCTGGTGGAGCGTCTAGGGCAATATCATTTTATTTGGCAAAGTATGGGGCTGATAGTTTAACAATATTAAATAGAAATGTTGATAAGGCTCAGGGTTTGGCTTCGGATGTTTTAAGTTCAGGATTAATTGATGATGTTGAATCAAATTCCATTGATTCCATGGATTTGACTGATGCAGACATTTTAATTAACACGACTCCTGTTGGAATGCATCCGAATGTTGATGATACGCCGATTGCATTGGCTGGTGATATGCATGAAGATTTAGTGGTTTTTGATGCTGTTTACAATCCAAATGAAACTGGATTGTTGAAAGAAGCCGTTAAAGCAAGTGCAAAACCGGTTTATGGAATTAAAATGCTATTGTATCAGGGTGCTGAAAGCTTTGAAATCTGGACAGGTAAAAAAGCGCCTGTTGATGCAATGGGAGAAGCATTAATTAAAACTTTGGGATTATGATATAATGGATTTTATTTTTGATGTTTCGGGATTGGCTGATGAAAAAGAATCATTTACAGATTCAAAAAAGGATGTATTGAAATATTTAAAAATAATTGGTGTTGACAGTCGTTTCATATCATACACTCCTTCAAAAATCTACATTAATAATCTGAGATTTTCCAAGTTTTCAAGAAAGCGTCAGGAAACATTCAATAAACAATATCCTGAAATGGAGGTTGTAAGAAATTCATTATTCCAAAAAATATGTTCAAAAGCAGCAAAAACACTTAGTGATATTGAACCTAACTCAACAATATTGGTTCCTGTTGATAATTTTATGATTGATGTAATTCTTGAACCTTATACTCGAAAATATGGTGTTAAACTTGTTAATGATGGAGATTATGATTTGATTGCAAATCCCACAATATTGGATGATGAGGTTAACCAGATATTTTCTACGATATTTGCAGGCAAAGGTTTGGAGTTCAATAAAAAAGATAATGAAATTTACCCGTTGATTAATGTTCCTTTAAACTGGATTAATTCATTTTTGGAAATGGATGGCAGGGATTTAATAAAAAATGAAAATAATGATGAATTGGCATCATCATTTATGGAATTTTTAGAAGATGTTGCACCGCAGTATAGAGAAAATGTGCTAAAGGCATCTGAATTTATTGAAGAAAAATTAGAAGTCAAATAATGATGCTTGTTTATTTTTCTTCTCTTTAGGATCTTCTTCAGGTTTTTCATCAACCATCTCTTCGGCCATCATCTCTTCTTCGCTTTCTTCAGCTTCTTCAACTTCTTCAGCTTGAGGTTCTTCAGTTATTAATTCGACTTCATCTCTTACAGGCTCTTCTTCAATAATTTCTTCTTGAGGGATTCCTGCAAACATCTGGTTTTGAAGTTCTTCAGCACGTCTGTCACGCTCTTCAATACGCATTTCCTCTTTTTTCTTTTCCATCTTTTTAATAACTGATTTAGGAATGACCTTTTTTCTGAAGCGTTTGATTTCGTCCTTTTCCAAATCAAGAAAATCTGAAATTTCCCATGCAAGCTCATCATTTTGAAACATTATTTCCAAATATGGAAACATTGAAATAGCTACAGTATTTGATATATGCATTTTTTCAGACATTTTATCTGCAATGCCGTCACGCAAGTTTCTTTTTCCACGGTTGCGCCCCATCAATGTAAATACTGTTGGTCCTCTTATTGGAGTGAATTTTTTATATGTTTCCTTTTTGGATGCGCTTACACCGATTCCCATGAAGTCAGTTGCATATTTCCAGTAGCCATAGTTTCTTGTTCTTTGGGCTCTTCCAAAGTATAAATCTGCATTTGACAGGTTTTCATATGCTTTTTTAAGTTCGTTCTTATTGGTGTATTCGCGGGCTACATTTTCGGCAATATATTCCATTACAAGTGTAGGCTCTTCATCAACCCTTAACGCATCTTTGACATGTTTTGGATTTTTACTTTTTAATGTAGCCATCACGCCATCGATAATGGTTGACCTGTCATCTTTAGTTGTAATGCTTTCAACGTCTTCCATAGTTAATTCATGGGATGTGTCTGCAATTGCTTGAAAGCTGTTAATGGCTGAACGAATATCTCCATTTGATTTTTGAGCTAATAATTTTAAAGCTTCCTTATCATATTCAATGCCTTCTTCTTTAGCAATAGTTTTAAGCATTTTATTGATGGTAGGGTATTTAATCTTGTTCATTTTAATAACTTGACATTTAGGCTTAATGGATTGCAGCCTTTTTGAGTAAAAATCGTTAGCTATTAAAATCAACGGATGTTTTGAGGTTTTAATGATTTCTCCAATAGCTTTAACTCCTCCGCGGTCGTTGGTACCATGAATACCGTCTACCTCATCCATAATAATCAGCTTATATTCGTCTCCAAACAGTGACCTTGATGATGAAGATTCACCAATTGTGCTTTTGATTACGTCCTGGGAACGTTTATCACTTGCGTTAAGCTCAATGTATTCGGAAAATTCATTAGCTATTGCCTGGGCAAAAGTGGTTTTTCCAATACCTGGAGGCCCGACTAAAAGTATGGGCTGCTGAGGATTACCGTTTTTCCAGTTCTCAACCCATGTTTCAATTATTTTTTTCTCTTTATTATTACCTAATATCTCTTTTAGGGTTTTTGGCCGGTATTTATCTGTCCACAACATTTCAATACCTTTCTATAAGAATTTTGTTAAAAGAGCTTCAAGTTGTATTCTAGGGTTTGATCCTTCTCTTATTCTAAAATCGCAATTTGCTATTGCTTCGATTATATCAATATAAAAATCAGGATCCATCTTACCATCAATAACTCTTCTTGACACTTCCTGATATATTTGAGCAACCATATCTTCTCCGCTTGTGCCCTGTAAAACCATTGTTTCATGCATGAGCTTTCTAGCACCCATAAAGTCTCCAGTCAATGCTTTTGTAATCATATCGGATATGTCTTGAGGTTTTGATTTTGAAACAACATCATACACGCTGTCTTCTGTAATGTGTTCTCCTTCAGAAGCTGTTGCCTGCAGGATATTGACTGCTTTACGCATATCTCCTTCTGCATAGTATACAATTGCTTCAATACCTTTTTCATCATAATCAAAGTTTTCCTCTTCACATATGAACTTTAATCTGCCAACTATTTCTTCTCCTTTTATCGGTGCAAATCTGAATATTGCACATCTTGACTGTATAGGATCTATGATTTTGGATGAATAGTTACAGGACAATATGAATGAAGCGGTTTTTGTATACATTTCCATTTCACGTCTTAAAGCATGCTGAGCATCTTTTGTCATGTTGTCAACTTCGTCCAGAAATATTATTCTAAATGGAGCTCCAACAGGTTTTAATCTACAGAAATTCTTAATGTCATTTCTAACAGTGTCAATTCCTCTTGCATCTGAAGCGTTTAATTCCAGGAAGTTTTGTCTCCAGTATTCTCCAAGAGTTGATTTAACTAATGCCAGTGCAGTTGTGGTTTTTCCAACACCTGCTGGTCCGGTAAACATTAAATTTGGCATGCTTTCTTCGCCAACATACTTTTTAAGTCTATTTATAATATGTTCTTGGCCTACAATGTCATCTAGGCTTTGTGGTCTATATTTTTCTACCCAAGGTCCACTCATTAAATCACCATGATTTTGTAATAATAAAGTATATGTTTGTTAGTTAATAATTAGTTTGTGGTAGTGTGTGATGAGTAATATTTTTGTCAAATCAACTCTCTTTTTCCAGTCATGTTAATTTAAGAAAACCATTATGAATTTTTAACTATATTGTTTTATTTCTTTATTTTTCAATTTATATTTCTTTATTTGATATTAAATCCTATTAACGTTTCTATTTTTTATATTTAAGTTCTATCATCTATAATTTATTTTTCATTATTTTTCAGTTTTTAGTTAATTTCTTCCAGCAAATAGTTTTAATTTGCTTAAAATTTACTATAATTATTTTAAGTATTTTATATCTAATTTTAATTATTTTTAATAGTTGATATTAAATGTTATAAAATTATATTGGGGTTTATTTAGAATTTTTTAGTTGGAATTTTTTGATTTGGCGGTTGTTTTGATGGTTAATTTTGGGAATATTGTGATGATGCTCTGGCAAACTTAGATAAATATGCTAGTCGAAAATATATAATTTGATGATGAAAAACTCATTTGAAATCGAAAAACTAATTAGAAAGTATAATCATAGTTTAAATTAGCTTATTTTTGAAATATTCCTTATTTTGACTTTTTTTGAATACAAGCAAGCACTTGCATTCGGAAATCTTTATATGGTTATAAAATTTAATTTTATGTAGTGAATATTAATTAATTCATAATATTATTTATGTATATGTAAAAGATTACATATGCCGATAAAATTTATGAAGGTCTTTTAATTCTGTAAATTTAAGTGGGGTTTAAAATATGAACAAATTATTTAATTATTTAATTATTGTATTAATTGCTTTTACAAGCCTTGCATGTGCTTTTGCCACTTGTGATGCTGATAATATTACAGCTGATGACCATCCTATAATGATTGATGATCAACAGAATTTGATTGATGAATTATCTAATGACGATTTAAATCAAACTGCAGATAATAATGTAACTGAAGATTTAAATAATAACACAGATTTAGATAATAATACTATAGCAGGGGACGATAATTCAGATAATATTTCAAATAATGCGCCTGAAATTAAAAAACCTGTCGAATTCAGTACCTTTTTAATTCAAAATGGTGATGTGTTAAAATATGTTTTGAATTATGATTTAAATTGCACAGGTTATTTTTCATTAACTATAACTTCAGGCAATGAAACCTGCATGAATTGTGATTTTATAGTACTTGGTTCTAATTCATTTTCCGTTAATTCATTGTCAACCCATAGAATTCATGTATTAGATAATGAATCAAAGACTTTTAATATATGCCTTAGTTATGATGGAAATGCAGATTATTCTCCAACAAAACTCTCACAAATTATCGTGGTTGATTCTTCAATTATAAATAAATTTGTTGTTAGTATGGGCAATTTAATTACAGCTTCTATTATGTGTTAATTTAATTATACACATTTTTTCTATTTTTTCTTTTTTAATAAATTTATAGCTTCTATTGCTGTTGTTCGACATAATTATAAAAGGATACTTAATTATACTTTCTAAATTAGTTTTTTTTTATTTCGAACAAAATGATTTTTTAATTAACTAAAAACTGAAAAATAAAAATAAATAATAAATGATAGAGCTTAAATATAAAAAATAGGGGCGTTAACACGATTCAATATCAAATAAAGAAATATTAATGGAAAATAAAGAAATAAAACAATATAGTTAAAAATTCATAATGGGTTTCTTAAATTAACAGGGTTGCTCTTTTTCCATTAACTTTTTAAGTTAAAATGATTAATATCAATACATAAGTTGGGGTGTTAATAATGAGAGGCACATGGAAACTTAGATTAAGAATGTTGTTTACAACTGTTTTGATGTTTTCAATCATTTATTTCTTAGTGCTCCTTGTAGGAAGGTATCTGGGAATCAGCAGTTGGAGAATATATGCAGTTATAAGTTTGGGAATAGTATTTTTACAGTATTGGTTTGGACCGTCATTGGTCAAACGTTCAATGAATGTAAGGCCATTGTCTGAAGCTGAAGCTCCCCATATTCATAAGATGGTGGCAGAGCTTGCTCAGACTGCAGGTGTCCCTAAACCTGAAATAGGATTGTCTGAAGTTAATATTCCAAATGCTTTTGCATATGGAAGAACAAGCAGAAGCGGTCACATTGCAATTACCCGTCCGATTTTGGGTTTATTGGATTATGATGAATTAAGGGCAGTATTGGGTCATGAAATGGGTCATATTAAGCATAATGATATGGCAGTAACTGCAGCGGTTAGTGTGATTCCGATGATTTGCTATTATATTGCATTGTCATTCATGTTTTCAGGAGACCGTGATAATGGTGGAACAGTTATTATTGGAATTTTAGGTTATGTATTCTATTTAATCGGCCAATTGCTGGTGCTGTTCATCTCAAGAACCCGTGAATACTATGCAGATGAAGCTTCCGTTGAATATGGAAACCGTCCTGCAGCATTGGTGTCTGCATTATACAAATTGTCTTATGGTGCTGCCAAATGTGATAAGAAAACTATTGATGATTTGAACACCAACAGAGCATTCTTTGCAACAGATATTAATAATGCTCAGCATGATATTAATGATTTCCAGCAAGTGGACTTTGATGGTGATGGAAAAATATCTGATGATGAATTGAGAAGATTGGCCAATTCTGAAGTTAAAATTTCAAAAACTAAAGGCATTATGGAATTATTCTCCACTCATCCGGATTCCCTTAAAAGAGTGAAAAGATTGGCACAATTAGAAAATTAGGTGTAATTTATGAAAATGATTTTAGATGAACGTGGTAAAAAGTATATCTTAAAAGAAGGCGAAGATTTTCAAAGTGATTTGGGAATAGTGTCTGCAGAGGTTTTATCTGCAGCTGAAATTGGTGATGAAGTTAAAAGCCATCTTGACCACTCATTTAAAATTGTTAAACCTAATGTCAATGACTTTATAGATTTGATGGACAGGCGCTGTTCAATATTAATTAAAAAGGATATTGGGACGGTCTTGGCATACACCGGTTTGGGTGCGGGTTCCAGGGTTGTTGATGCGGGAACCGGTGCCGGAGCTATTGCACTGAACTTCGGTAATGTTGTCGGAGAAGATGGTCGGGTTTATACCTATGAAATCAGGGAAGACTTTGCGGAAGTTGCAAGGAAAAACGTCGAGACCTTTGGAATAACAAACATAGAAGTTAAAAATCAAAATATCAAAGAAGGAATTGATGAGGATAATATTGATCTGGTATTTTTAGACCTTCCAAAGCCTTATGAAATCTTTGAAGATGTTTATGATTCATTAAACCTTGGTGGATGGCTGGTTGTGTATGCTCCGTATATTAATCAGGCTGAAGTTTCATACAGAGTTGCCAAAAAGCTTAATTTCTATGACATTGAAATTTTGGAAACTTTGGAACGGGGTCTTGAAGTTAGGCAGCAGGGTACAAGACCAAAAACGAGAATGGTTGGACACAGCGGATATTTACTTTTTGCCCGCAAATTATGAATCAATTATATTCATTGTAGCTATCATTATTTTGATGGATATAATGGATATTATATTTTTAATAAAAGCTTTTTTTAATTTAAGAAAATTTGTTTTAAAAAATCAGATTTTTTAATCGCGATATCTACATTAAAAAATAAAAAATTAGAGGAATTATTCATTCCTCTTTGGCAGCGATAGTTATTTTATTTGAAGTCATGGATGAACCGTATTGGCTTGTTATAATATATTCTCCAGGCATTAAATTAATGTTTAGTCTGGCTGTTCCGTTTTCATCCGTTGTACGATTATAGAACACTCCATTAATGTTGAATGTTATGTTAACGCCAGATAATGGATTGCCTTGGCCGTCAACAAGAGTCGCACTGAATTTGAATCCGTCCTTGTAGGTTATGTTTAAATCTTCACCGGTCAATACTGGCAATACTGTAATAGTATATGATATTAAAAGGCTTGTTAACGGATCAATTGCTGTTAGGATATATTCTCCAGGATTTAAGTTAATGTTTAATTTGGCGGTTCCATTTTCATTAGTTGCGCGTTCATAAAAGACTCCATTAATGTTCATAATAATGTTTTCACCACTTAATGGGTTGCCCTCACCATCGACTAGGGAGATGTAGAACTGTGAATCATTTCTGTAATATTTAACCAAATCATCTGCAATTAATGTTGGCAATACTTCAATATCATTTTGAATGACGATTTTTTCTGATGGGCTTTTAGTTTCAGCCTTTTTACCTGCGTATGTAGTTTTAATAGTATAATTTCCAGGATTTAAGTTAATATTCATGGTAGCAATACCTTTATCATCGGATATTCGAGTATAATTATTGCCGTTTACTTCAAATATTACCTCTTTTCCACTATCTCCAACATCTGCTGTAAACTGGGTACTGTTTTTATAATATTTTACAATATCTTCAGTTTTCAATTCAGGAATGGATTTTTGTGTGTAGATTTTTAAGGATATGGTAGCTTTGTTGTAGTATGTATCTTTCCAGGTATTGTCTTGGTAAACCAGAGATTTGTTTTTCTGGAAATTTTGTCTTGACTCTGTAAGCATAGGTAATTGTGTATTATTTAATATTATGCTGAATTCATCCCCTTTGTCGATTGAGATATATTCTGGTAATGAGACTGTATGATATCCATCAAATGAGGAATTTCCACTGCCGGATACTCTTAATTTATTGTTTACATAAATTTCATAAGTAAATGGTTTATCTTTTTCAAACCATGATCCGAATGCACTTATGTATGTGTCTTCTTCAGCAGTGTAAATATTTTTAATGGTATTTAGTTTGCCTTTATTATAGAATTCTATTTTTCCTCCTAAGTCATATTGGTAATTGCCGTCATATGGCTCATCATTTTCAAATATGTATCCTACTGAGGTTACGGATAGGAAACTTACGTCATAATATGAAACATAATCAAATCCTCCATCACCAGAATTTGGCCCATAACTGTTTTTAATAATCCATGCACCGTCTCCAGGCGGAGTTATTAGGAAATTGTTTTTTGAGTAGTTATCGTCCCATCCAACAAGTGTCACTATATGGTTGATTTTAGTATCATTTTCATTATTATAATATTGTGCTGAAGTTTTAGTATTATAATACGGTGCTTTTCCAAAAGCTTTTATTGAAGCAGATAAAGCTCCGTAATCAATTAATGCACGTTTAATGATATTATTGTCTGTAAGGTTTGCACGTGCAGGGATTATTACTACATCTTGAACATGAATATTATCGGGTGTGGAAATAAATAATGGAATTTTACCGTATTCATCATAGGTATCATCTTTTGTTGGAACCATTCCAAACCAGTTAATAGTATATACTGCAGCTATAATACTGTTTCCACCTTCTATAAAAGTTGCGGCGCCGTATTTTGAATATTTCAGCAGTGAATTTTGAATGTTATTTTCTGAAAAATCATATTCAATTCCGGTTGTTTTTAATAATGCAGATTCCAATGCTCCAGCAGTTCCAAATGCCCAACATGAATTATCTTCGCCCTGATTTTTAACCGGACTTACCCATCCCCATTCATTCAAATCGAATCGGGATGGAAGTTTTGTTATGATAAATGTGTCGTTAGTTAATTTAAGTTCAGCACCTTCCTCGCAAATGTATGTATCGTAATCCGTGTCATTAAAAATAAACCTGTCTGTTGTGTTTTTATTATAAGTAATTTCATATTGGCCTAAAAAAACGGCGTGAACTCCTTCAGTATTGTTTGTGAAATTAGCAGTTACATTCATATTGCAGGAATAAGTATAAATTGCTTGTTTGGAGTTGTCATTGAAATCTGTGTTTATAATAAATGTGTTAGACAAATCAGCATAAACTGCGCCTCCATGTGTGAGATTTCCATCACTGGATGTTAGTTTGTTGTTTGTGAATATTGTATTGTAAATGCTGAGGTCATTATCTGATACGTATAATGCTCCACCATCGTATTGGGCTTTATTGCCTATAAAGTCACAATTCCTTATGGTTGAAGTTCCTCCAAGTAAAACAACAGCACCTCCGAAGTTTGAGGAACAGTTAAGGAATTTAGTGTTATATATCACTGTGGTTCCATTGTCGCTGTATTCATAACCTGGTGTATCAATCAGTACTGCTCCTGCATTTTTTTGGGAGCTGACGTTGATAAAACTACAATTCTCTATGATTGCTTTATTTATTTCTTTTAAGATTAAAGCCCCACCAGTTTCTTTAGCTTTTAAATTTATAAATTCTGAATTTAGGACTTCTGTATATCTGTCATTTATTACTGCAGCATATTTTGATATAGTATCTTTAAAAAGACAGTTGTCAATAATTATTGATGCAGTTGCCCCATGGATAAATCCTTTAACAAGGTCTATCTTGCTCTCGAATGTAGAATCGGTGACAATTACTTCTGATTCATAAACCCCAATTCCAGCACAGTCGGGTGAGTAATTATCAGTAAATAGTGAATTTAAAACTTTTCCATTGCTTCTAAAAATAACTGCTCCACCATCACTTGTGGCATTGTTTTTATTGAATGTACAGTTGTTAATTACCGTATTTTTTCCGTCACATAAAACAGCCCCTCCAATATTTGCATTACCGTTAATGAAGTTGAGGTTATTTATTGTGATACTTTCACCTTTGACATTAAAAATTCGGGTCATTGAATTTCCATCTAATGTATGTCCGTTACCGTTAATTACAAAATTGCTTTTATTTATTAAGATACCGGAATCCAAGCTCGTATCTGCTTTTTCATCAAATTTATAGTCTTGTGTTATATCAATTGAATTTTCACTATTGGCAATGTCTGTTTGAAGGGATGTAAAGTTTCCTTCAGCAGAAACAGCACTTATTGATATTAACAAGACGAAAAATAGTAGAAATATTTTATATTTATTCAAAATTTTTCCCCCATGTTTTGTAATTTTTGATTAAAATTCCAAATACCATAAATTATATGAAATAACAATAAAATCATGATATTTTGAACTTATATTAAAATTTATTTAAAGAAATATTTAAAACTGTTCATTCTTAAAAAAGAATGGAGTATTCGTATCTTTGAGGTTTTAAAAAAATAGAAAATTAGAGGAATTATTCATTCCTCTTTGGCAGCGATAGTTATTTTGTTTGAAGTCATGGATGAACCATATTGGCTTGTTATAATATATTCTCCTGGCATTAAATTAATGTTTAATCTTGCTATTCCGTTTTTATCGGTTGCACGATTATAGAACACTCCATTAATATTGAATGTTATGTTAACGCCAGATCTAGGATTTCCTTTACTGTCAACAAGAGTTGCACTGAATTTGGACCCGTCCTTGTAAACCATGTTTAAATCTTCACCGGTCAGTACAGGCAATACTGTAATAGTATATGACATTTGAAGACCTGTTAATGGATCGATAGCGGTTAATATGTATTCGCCAGGGTTTAAATTAATGTTTAATTTGGCAATTCCATTTTCATCAGTCACGCGATCATAAAAGACTCCATTAATATTCATTTTAATGGTTTGACCAGCTACAGGATTTCCTTTACCGTCTATTAACTTAATGAAGAATTGTGATTCATTTCTGTAATATTTGACCAAATCATCACCAATCAATGTAGGCAATACCTTAATATTATTTTCAACGCTTGTTCCGTTGAATGTTGTTTTGATTTTGTAATTGCCCGGAATTAAGTTAATATTCATTGTAGCTATTCCTTTAGCATCACTGGTTCTTTCATATTTTCCGCCATTAATTTCAAAGGTCACAGTTTGATTTGCAACACCAATATTTGCTTTAAATTGTGATTCGTTTTTATAGATTTTCACTAAATCTTCAGTTAATATTGCTGCATCAATAGTATAAACTTTCAATGATACGGTTTCATCCTTTGGTCCTAAATCATAAAATCCTCTACCAAAATCAGCAAATGAAGTATTGTTTTCAAAGTGTTGTCTTGAATCTTCTAGTATAGGAACATATTTTTTTGTCATTACTACTGTAAAGTTATCATTTTCTTCAATAGGGATGTTTTTGTCTAATTTAATGGTGTGATAACCTTTAAATGGAGCGGTTCCATTTTGTGATAATTTTAATTCATTATTCACATAAATTTTAAAGTTATATTTCTCACCATTTTCAAAGAAGTAAGTTCCAACTGCAGCTATTAAATCATCATCTAGGGCAGTATAACTATTTTTATAAGAAACGTTAATTCCTTTGTCTGATTCATAATATTTTATAGTTCCGCCTAAATCGGTTTGATAATTTTTATTATATGGTTCATTATTTTCAAAAATGTATCCTGTTGATACATCAGAAGTTGCAAAACCTGTATCATAATATGATATGTAATCATATCCCTGATCTCCGTGTTCAGTTCCATAACTGTTCTTTATAATCCATGCACCATCGCCAGGTGGAGTTACCAGGAAATTTTTAGCGGAATATGCATCATCCCATCCTACAAGGAAAACTGTATGGTTTGGTCTTCCCGTTTTGAAGAAGTATTGTGCAGAAGTATTTTTATTATAATATGGTGCTTCTAATTCAGAGTGAATCCCAACACTTAATCCACAATATTTTAATACGGCTTCTTTTATTGCATTGTTGTCAGTTAAATTTTTACGAGGATTAATGATTACCACATCCTGTATGTGGACATTTTCAGGGCTGCTGATAAATTGGGATATTTTTCCAATATCATCAAATTCATCATCAAATTCATTAAGCATTCCAAACCAATTTATAGCATAAGTAATTACTTGTGTATCTCCCCCTCCTTCTTGCATATCCTTGTCTCCAAATTTGGAGTATTTTAACATACTATTTTGAATATTATTTTCTGAAAAATCATATTCAATTCCGGTATATTTAATCAATGCAGATTCCATTGCTGCAGCAGGACCGAATGACCAGCATGCATTCATTGTATTCTGATTCTTAACTGAACTTACCCAACCCCAGTCACGTAAGTCAAATTTCTTAGGCAGTTTTGAAAAGATAATTGTGTCGTTTAATAGGTCTAATTGTTTTACTTTTTCAGCAACTATGCTTTTATAGTTGGTATCATTTAAACAATTTGTGTTATTAATATAAGTGTTATTTAAATAATACGTTTCAAGGAAAACACCGTGAATAGCTTCGCCATTGTTTTTAAATAGTGATCCGGTAATATTCAAATCACTGTCATAACTGTATAGTCCATGTTTGGCATTATCTATAAAATGGCTGTTGTAAGCGGTTAAAATAGATCTGTCGACATATATTCCGCCACCATGAACAAGTTCCTTTTCAGCATATGTTAATTTATTATTTTCGATAAGTGTATTTCCAATTATGTATTTACCGTTAGATAAATAAATTGCTCCACCATCATAAACTGCACGGTTATCCTTAAAAGTACTTTGAAGTATAATTCCATTTCCGCCTAAAATGATTAAAGCTCCACCAAATTCAGATGAACAATTTAAAAATTCACAATTTTTGATTAAACTTATTCCAGTATTGTTATATAAAAATCCTGCTGTATCAATAAATACTGCACCTGCATTTTTGCTTGAAGTCACGTTTATAAAACTACAATTTTCTATAAATACTTCATCCAATTCTTTTATTGCAATAGCACCAGCACTCATTGTTGCATTTAAGTTTATAAACTGTGAATTGGTAATATATGTTTTTCTATCATTATATATTGCAGTTGCAGATTTTGAGGTTGAATTGGCAAATATTGAATTATTTATGCTTATTGCAGAAAGATAACCATATACCATAGCTTTTTGAAGTGTATTTGTGCTTTCAAAATAAGATCCTTCTATATTAATTATTGTTCCTTCACCGTAGATTGCATTACCTTCCGGAGCAGCATTATCAATAAATGTGGAGTTATTGATGGTAACTGTCTTTACTGCAGCTAATCCGCCCCCTCTGTTACTAGCATAATCATTTTTAAAAGTAATATTATTAAAAATTATATTTTTACCGAGAGATAGTATTCCTCCACCATATTCAGCATTTCCATTTATTATAACGAGATCGTTTACTGTCACATTTGTACCGTCAACTCTAAAAAGTCTTGATTCATTTTGTCCGTCAATCGTATGTCCATTACCATTAATTACAAAGTTTGTTTTGTTGACATAAACTCCTTTGGTATAATTTCCATCATCTGTTTGACTATATGCATAATCTTGTGTTATTTCAAAAGTATCAGTACTTTTATCAATTTCCATTTCTAATTCTGAAAGGCTTCCTTCAGCAGAAACTGCACTCATTGATATAAATAACACAAGAAATATTAAAAATATATTATATTTATTCAAAAGTTTACCCCCATTTTTTTACATGTACATATTTTAATTTTCTTTTTAATATAATTTTTCTATAATAACAGTTAAATAGTCAAATTAAATAAAATAATAAATATAAAAAGTTTTACTTTGAATTTGCATGTTTTACATTTTTAAAATGTGAACATAGTTAATTAGGAGGAAAAATATGGATTTAGAAAAAATTATTGGAATTATTTTTATGGTATTGGGATTAATTTTTATAATTTTTCCAATGTTTAGTGCGGAATCAGTATCATTTATTGTCGGATTGAGTTTATTGTTCTTTGGTTTTGCTTCTATAGCTAATGGACTTTCAGTACGGAATATGTCAACTCTTTCGAAAATTAATCTGGTAGTAGGTATTATAGCAGTAATATTCGGTATATTATTTATTTTTGCTATTAATGCTTTATCTTTCCTTGTCGGTTTTCAATTTTATATAATTGCTTTTATACTGATATTTTGTGGTATTGTTGGTATTATTTCAAATTCAACACTATCAAAAACTACTTCATTATTGATTTTAATCATCGGTATAATAGCTATTGTACTTGGAGTTTATTCTATTACCGATCCAATTTATGCAGCAATTCTTATTGGATTATGTTTAATTCTTCAGGGATTAAGATTCTATCTTGACGCTAAATGAATTTAAGCAATTAAATGATGTTGACTTAATTAATTGAGGGTTTAACTCTCAATTTTACTATTTTTTTAATATAAAAAGAAGTATTTTTGATTTTTTTAATTGAATATTATTTGAGGGTGTGTTCCACCCCTATTTTTTAAAAGAAGAGATAATAATAGGTGTTTAGCATTGACCCCATAAACACCTTTATTGACATATTCGAAATTTTTTTGGCAGAATTTTTTTTGAATCAGAAATCATAGAAAACTAATTCAAAATTCAATTTTGGAGTTTGTATTCGTTTTCGACTAATAATGTTTGAAAAGCAATGTTTTCACATCACTTATTAATAGATTGTATGTAATAGTATATAAATATTTCGTTAATTTTTAGGTATACCTAAATTTTATTATTTTTTTGTTTAATTTATTCTTCTAAAATCTAAAAATTATTGTACAAAAGTTATTATTTTATTTTATTATAAAATAATGTTTAAATATCAGAACAATTAGCATCTAATTTTAGCTATTTTAGTAAAATATATATGTATATGTTCATAAAAATTTTATTATAGGATTAAAGTTCTTATGAACATTATGCATTTTTGCAAATCCTTTGGAAGTTGTTTAATGCATTTAAATTCTATTTTCCAAAAAATGGAAATGATTTAAAAGAGGAGATAAAATGAATATTAAAAAAATATTGGCCATAACTATAGTTGTCTTAGCAGTATTCAGTTGTTTAAGCGTTGCAAGTGCTGGTTGGTTTGACTTTTTAACTGGAGAACAATTTTTGCAAGGTGATGATGCACAAGTAAAAATACCAAGTAATTACACCATTGATGAAAAAAAGGTATTTGCATCATGTAATGGTATAAATATAACATTTACACCACAAAAAAGTACAGATAATAAATTTGAAACCGAATTCTTTAATGCTATTAAAGAAAATGGTAAGGAAGCAGGATATGAAAATGTAACAAACAGAACGGTAAATGGATATACAATACATGATTTTGCTGGTCATCCAAGTAAACTCAAAAATATGACAGTTACAACACAAGTTCCTGGAAGTGACTATGCATGGATTGAATATCCTCCTGAACTTGCTGCACCTTTCGATCATCCTGTTGACCACTTTAGATCAGTAACATTCATTAAAGATGGAAAAGAACACGTATTACTTATTTCCACAAATAATGCCACTACTAATTTATACACTCCAGAAATCGAAGGTATTATAAACAGTATTGGACCATTGAAAAAATAATTAATTTTTCTTAGAGTCTGTAAAATAATTCAATTTTTTGATGGGATTGTTTTAATGGGTTTTAATCTTAGTGGAGTTTTAGGTGTTATTTTACACTAAAATTTCACTTCGTTACTTTTTTTAGAATATTTTGTTGAGATTTTGCTTAATTGTTGCTTGTTTATTGGAAAATCTTATTGTAAAACTAATTTTTATAAAGAAAGAAAAAAAGTAGTTGAGAATTATAATCCTCAACCTTTAATAGTTATTTTGTTTGCAATGCTTGAACCGTTATAGCTTGAAGTTATAATGTATTCGCCAGGCATTAAGTTAATGTTTAATTTTGCTGTACCTGTACTGTCGGTTGGTCTGTTGTAAAACACACCGTTAATGTTGAATGTTAAATTTTGACCGACATAAGGTTTGCCATGACCGTCAACCAATGTTGCCTTGAATTGTGTTCCGTCACGATATTTCATGGTAATATCAGTAGCATTCAATATAGGCAATACTTTGATATTATTTGATACAAGACAACCTTTGTATTCAGCAGTTATGATGTAATCACCAGGCTGCAAGTTAATGTTTAACTTAGCAATACCGTTTGTATCGGTTTGGCGGGTGTAGAATACACCATTGATGTTGAATGTTACTTTTTCGCCTGCTCCGACAGCTTTATCATCATCACCTATAACTTTAACAGTGTATTGTGATGCATTTCTGAAGTATTTAACAAGATCTGCATTTTCAATGAGTCTGGACAATACGGTAATGTTATTGGCTGTTTTATCTCCAGTAATTGGGTTTATTGCAGTGATTACATATTCACCAGCATTCAAGTTGATATTTAATTTTGCTAAACCTTTATCGCCGGAAACTTTACGGTCATACATTACACCATTGATGTTGAATCTGACTGTAGTTCCTTCAATCAAGTAATTACCATGACTGTCAAGGAAAGTAGCATAGTATTGTGTCTCGTTTCTGAACATTTTAGTAATATCAGTACCGTTGACAGTAGGTAAAACAGTAACAGTCGCATCAACAGAAGTACCGTTGTAAGTAACAACAGTAGGATATTCACCAGCATTTAAATTAATAGCCATGGTTGCCTGACCTTTATCATCAGTTGCCCTAGTATAATTTTCACCATTAATATAAATGCCTACATTAGCATTTGCAATAGGATTGCCTTTACTGTCAGTAAGATTTACAACAAATCTTTCTGGGCCATGGAAATATTTGGTTAAGTCTTCAGCAGTTATAATGAAGTCACCTTCAATGGATAGTGGATAAACAACATCAAATCCTGTGTATTTATCATCACCAGGATAGCTTACAGTTGCGTTGTAATCTCTGGCAGGAACATCGGACAAATCAAAGGTTGCAACGCCGTTTTCAATAGGTGCAACAAGAGTTTCATTACCAACAGTTAAAGTCACATTACCAGTAACATTTTCGGGAACAGTAACAGTAAGGGTATTATTGTCCATGGCGATTTCAGGTTCAAATGCAACTTTAGATACGGTTACTGTTATTGTGGCATTGGATGGTAAATATTTGTCATTGCCTCTGAAACTGATAGTAACTGTAGCATTACCTTGACCTACAGCAGTAACAATACCATAACCATTTACAAGAATAATACTTTCATCACTAACAACAAAAGATAAATTACCTGCATTGGAAGGCATTAAACTGACAACAGGATTGGCCTCATCACCAACTTTCATATCCAAAGTCTTATTTTGAATAATGATTTTGGTAGGTATTTTACTTACAGTTACGGTAATAACGGTTGAGTTAATGGTATATTTCTTGCCGTCGCCTACAGTAATGGTAATGTTGGCGGTACCTTCTTTTAATGCTGTAACAGTACCATTATCAGAAACTTTGACAATGCCGGAATCATCGGGAACAAAACTAACATTTAAATCGGCAGGTGTGGTGGTATATTCAATAGTACTATTTTCGCCTACGTTTAATGTCATATCTTTTGCAGTAATGTTTGCTTTATTTAAAGTTACAGTTACAGTTATAATGGTTGAGTTAATGGTATATTTCTTGTCGTCGCCTACAGTAATGGTAATGTTGGCGGTACCTTCTTTTAATGCAGTTACAATGCCTGATTCATTTACTTTAACAACACCTGAATCATCGGGAACAAAACTAACATTTAAATCGGCAGGTGTGGTGGTATATTCAATAGTACTATTTTCACCTACGTTTAATGTCATATCTTTTGCAGTAACGCTTGCATTATTTAAAGTTACAGTTATGGTAATAGTGGTTGAGTTAATGGTATATTTCTTGTCGTCGCCTACGGTAACAGTAATATTGGCAGTACCAACCTTCAAAGCAGTAACTATACCCTGTTCGTTAACGGATACAATACCTGAATTATCACTCATGAATGTGACATTTAATCCTTCGGGATTAGTGGTATATTCAATAGTAGCATTTTCACCCACGTTTAAAGTCATATTTTCAGCAGTAACGCTAGCATTATTTAAATTAACAGTAACTGTAATATTGGCATTGGATGAGGTATAATTTTCACTTCCTGAGAAATGAACTGTGATTGTTGCTGAGCCTTTTGATTTAGCTTTAATGTTACCTGTAGAATCTACCATAACAATATTGGTATCATTACTTGAAAAGACAATATTTCCTACAGCATCAGCAGGTTTTATGGTGTAGTTTATTTTAGATTCTGCATCAACAAATAAATTCATGGTGGTGTTGGTTGTGATTTCAGTTGTTAGCTTTTCAACGATAAAACTTGTATTAGCAGTAGCATTATAAAATATTTCATCTCCATTATACTCAACAGTAACATTATATTCGCCAGCTGGAAGATCTGTTATTAGGATAGTCTCATTAATACCGTTTTGTATTGTTTTATTGTAATTTTTGCTTTTTAGTGTAATATTTACTTTTCCTGTTGCAGTATTATTATAAGATAATATGATTGTTTCATTTTCAGTATAAGTTATATTTTGGGCGGTTACAGATAATTCAGCATTTTTTCCTATATTTTTTAAATAAATGGTGTGCTCTGCATTTTCCACTTTAGCAGTTACACTACTTTCACCTCGTGTAGTTGCAGTATATCCAACACTCACATCCAATGCTGTATTATTATGATTAATATTGCCCTTGGTTGGAGTTAATGTTAAATTAATAACAGGTAATTGTGTATTGTCAAAATCATAAACATTTCTGCCATCAGTTGAATATAATTTAAATATTATGTCTGATGTTTCATTAATTAATGGAGAATTTGGATTGGCTGTCGCATTTAAAAATAACCAATTACTCATTTTTACATTATTAGTTTTTGGTTTTTCATTGTAATTACTTGCATTATTTCCAAACCAATTATTACTAGCAGCCATATCACCTTCTCTAACCTTAATCAGATAATATGCATAGTTATTATTTAAAAAAATACTATTTCTAATAGAAGAATTCAATTCAACTCCAGGAGTATTATCAAAGTATATTATGCTATTTGCAGTGTTGTTGATGTATGTTCCTGTAATATTGGAACTGGAAACACTATAAGCGAAGTAATTTGCTCCACCATTCTGTTCTGCAGTGTTGTTGATGTATGTTCCTG
>ONIK01000010.1 GCA_900317865.1 uncultured Methanobrevibacter sp.
TAAACTGGTTCGGGACCAGATTACTGCAGTCCAGTATTTGGCAGAACATGACTATATTAAAGCAGGTAAGGATATTTCAAATCCTGGAATTTTGGGAACCTTGGAAATGCTTTTAGAAACATCCGGCAAGGGTGCTAATGTTAATTTATTGGACATTCCAAAAAATGAGAATATGGATTGGGCAGACTGGCTGAAATCGTATCCAGGTTCCGGTTTTGTTTTCACAGCTCCTGAAGATAAATGTGAATTTATTAAAGAGTATTTGGCCAAGTACTCAATAGAAGCTAATGTCGTTGGTGAAGTAACTGATGATTTAACATTAAACGTTACCTATGAAGGCCAAACGATAGAAGTTTTCAATCAAAATAATAATCCTGTTTTTAAATTATGATGTGGTTAATTAACCACATTCATATTATATTTCACAAATAAATATATAAAAATTTAATTAGAAAATTTTTAACTGATGAAATTCAAATTAAATCCGGAGATAACTTTACAGCAGTAATGACTAAAAAAAGCGTACCTCTTTTATTTTCTTCAATGCAATATTATACTACAAATTCCACATTTTTGAATGATGGAACCGGATGGGTGGATTTAGCATTAGATAATATTACAACATCTCTAAAAGTTTATACAAAAAAGATTCCATTTGTTACTTTTGATTTAGTTAAAATCTATAAAAATGAATCAAAATTTGTTTTACTCACTTTTGAACCTAATAAAACAGCAATATTTGAAATTAATGGCCAAACATATGAGAGAAAAACCAATGATTTTGGAACTTGTGAATTGGCTATTAATTTGAATCCGGGTAATTATACTATTAAAACTACTTTTGATAATATAACTGTTGAAAATACTATTGAAGTGTTGCCTACTTTAATTGCAGATAATTTAGTAAAATTCTTTAGAAATGAATCACAATTCTATATTTCATTAATTGATGGTACAGGTAATTTTGTGCCTAATGCAACAATTACAATGAACATCAATGGAGTATTTTACAATCGCACGACCAATGAAAACGGAACAGCCAAACTTAACATTAACTTGAATCCTGGGGAATATATACTGACAGCTATTGATCCGCTGACCGGACTGATGATATCTTATAATATAACAGTACTGCCCGTTTTAACGGCTGATGATATTAATATGACTTATAATGACGGAACACAATTTAGGGCAAAACTGGTTGACGGTCAAGGCAATCCGTTGGAAAATGCCGGAATAACATTTAATATCAACGGTGTATTCTACACCAGATACACCAATTCATCCGGTATTGCTTGTTTAAATATTAACTTGATGCCTGGTGAGTATATCATCACTTCACAGTATGAAAATGCTGTTATCTCAAATAAAATAACTATTTCTACAAAAGAGGACTAAAAATCCTCTATTTTCTATTTTTTTGGGGTATTGAATAACTACTATTTATTAATATTTCATTTTGAGATAAATATTTAAATGAATAACTATTTTTATATTGAAAAACATAATTAACATATTAAACAATATATTAGGAGATTGTATGTTAATTAAAGTTAATGGCAAAGAGATTGATGTGGCTGAGGGGTCTACAATTCAAGACGTAATTGGAGAAACTAATGCCCCATATACTCCTGGTAGTATTATTTGTCTAATTAAAGGTAAAAAAGAACTGGAAAAGAATATTACTAAATATAAAATCAAAACAACAAAAGGTTCTATTATTATTGAGCTGTCGGATAATGATGAAGCAAAGCCTATAATTGATGTGTGGAAAAATCAATATATGGAGTTTGTGGATTTATCTATTAGGTGGTCTACTTCCAATGAAGTTGCTATCGGACCTATTGTAACTGACCTGGAGCCTATTCATGATGAATTCAAATATTATGAGGGGGATGTTGTTTTAAGTTTATCTAGTTTTAGTAATGAATCAACACATTTAATTCTTCTTAAAGAAAACATTACTAATGTATTCAGCGTACCTCCATACAATAAAGGTATTTTTGCACATGTTATTGGTGGTAGAAAGACTTTAAATGAATTAACTGATGATGATAAGGTAACTTCTATTGAACCGATTATTGAGAGAAGTACAACAACAGACAGTGCATCTGTTTCTGATTTAAGTACTGTTCTGGAAGAAGGTAATGAGTTATACACTTATATTTCTTTTGAAATTGATGAAAATTCACCGATTTGTGTTGAACACTTGTTTTCAATAATTAAGGATAACAGAATTAAGGTAAATTTTGATTCAAATTCTTTTGTAGGTTTTTATGAATTGGAAGGTATTGATAAACCTAAAGAAGATACTACTCAAAGAGTTAGAGGAACAATAACTATTAGAAACACTGGTAAGGGTGTAGGTAGAATGTATGTTTACCGTGAAAACAGAGTATTGACTCCAAATCATACTACTGTCGGTAAAGTCACTGCCGGAATGGAAATAATAGATATTGCGAAAAAAGATGATTTTATAACTGTTAAATCAGAACAACAAAGATTATTATTACTGTCTAAATCTCAAAGCGAAGCAAGTAAAATACTGGCAGAGGCAGGTATTGAGCATGTTCGTGAGGGTGTAACTGATGACGATGGATTAATTGTCGAACAATCTCCTAGACATACTATTGATATTTTAAAAGAAGGGAAAGTTGTAACAACAGCTGTTAATCCTAACGAAATACGTGATATTGAATTTGTTGATAATGCTCCAAGATCAGTTAAATACTTTAAATTAATTTCTGGTCTTTTGGAAAATCCTATTGGTAAGATTAAAGTTCACTTTGCAGTTCCGGGAATGCATATTACTATTTTTGAAGGAGATAAGAAATTGGCTAAAGGTCTTGTCCCTGAAAATAATCCTGTCGACGTTGTAAATGAATGTGAGATTGGTATTACTAATATGGCTTCAAAAAGTGCTGGTTTGATAGGTATTAGATTCGAACCTAATCGTGAATTTGGACCGACTGCAGAATCATTTAATGCAACAAACATTGTTGGTAAAATGGTTACTAATACTGAAGGTTTAGAAGAATTAAAAGAAGGAGTTGTAGTATATGTCAGAGAATCTATGTCCTAAAGTTAACATGAGTAGTGAAGACTGGGATCCGGATGTAATTACTCGTATGATTATTCTTGGACCGGGAGCTCGTGTAAGCGAAAGTGAAATCGTTGGTGAATTCCACATGCTTGGATTGCCTTTAACAATTAAAAACACCTGTTATGGGTCAATGATTAGTGGAAAAAAGGATGATGTTTTAAAAGCTATTGAAGAGATTAGAAAACTTGATCCTCCACATATATTCACTAAAGAGAGAGGATTTGCTCCAGGTGATCCTAGAAGATGCAGAGGTCATAGATTTGGACCTAGGGAAGGATTCCATCAAATGGAAAAAGAATATACAATACTTGGTTATGTTGCTGAAGCGTTAGAAAATCCTAAAGACGTAACAGTCGAAAAGAAAAAACCAGTTAAAGTTGACGATTTTAAAGAAATTATGAATGAATGTTTAGAAAACAAATAAATTATAGGTGAAAATATGGTGAAAGTAGCTATTTATCCTCCAAATTCATTAATCTTGGCAGATTTAATTGAAAGGAAAGGTCATACTCCTTTAGTTCTTCAAAAACAAATTAGGCAAAAAATCAAAGACCCGGAAATTGACTCTCCTCCAATGAACATTACTGAAGAAGATCCAATTAAAGGTCTTAAATATGCAGCAATTGAGGTTCCGTCAGGTGTTCGTGGTAGAATGTCAATTATCGGACCATTAATAGATGAAGCTGAAGCTGCTATTATTGTTGATGGTGCACCGTTCGGATTTGGTTGTATTGGATGTGCGAGAACTAATGAATTATCAATATTCTTACTTAGAAATCGTGATATTCCTGTTTTAGAGATAACTTATCCAACAAATCAGGATGAAACATATGTAATGGTTAATGAAATTAATAATTTCATTGATTCACTTGAAGAAAAATCAGAGGAGGAATAAAATATGGTAAAAATTGCTTTAGTTTCATGTGGAACTGAATATAGTGGAATTCAAAAGGAAATTGAAAAAGCAGCTAATAAATTTGGTGCAGAAATTATTCTTCCAGAAATTGATTTGGATTACATTGATGAAGCATATGAGAAATTCGGTTTTTCTGCTCAAAGTTCAAGTTTAAAATTAATGATTGCAAGAGCTATGGCTATTGTTGAAGGTAAATCAAAACCTGATGCAGTATTTATTGCTACCTGTTTCAGATGCGCTGAAGCAGCACTTGTAAGAAATGAAGTAAGACGTTTTATACAAAATAATACTCGTATACCTGTAGTTACCTATTCATTTACTGAAAGAACAAAAGCTGATGAATTATTCATCCGTATGGAAGCATTAGCTACTACTGTAACTCGTAGAAGTATTCTTGCTCGTGAAAAACAAGAAGGCCTTACTCTTGGCCTAGACTCCGGTTCAACCACTACAAAAGCTGTTCTGATGGAAAACAATAATGTTATTGGGACCGGTTGGACATCAACTAAAGATATCATTGAATCTGCAAAAACTGCAGCAGCCGAAGCATTCGGACAAACTGATTATGACTGGGATGATTTGGATGGTATTGGAACTACGGGTTATGGTAGATTTACTATGGGCCAGGAATTTGGTGCTGAACTTATTCAGGAGGAATTATCCGTCAATGCTAAAGGTGCAGTTTATTTAGCTGATCGTCAAAAAGGCGAAGCTACTGTATTGGATATTGGTGGTATGGATAACAAAGTAATTACTGTTAATAATGGTATTCCTGATAACTTTACCATGGGTGGTATCTGTGCCGGTGCATCCGGAAGATTTTTAGATATGACTTCACGCAGACTGGATGTTGACATTACTGAACTCGGTCCTTTAGCTGTTCAGGGGGATTGGAGAAGGGCAATGTTAAACTCATACTGTATTGTATTCGGTATTCAGGACCTTGTTACTACTCTTGCAGCAGGAGGATCTAAAGCAGATGTTGCAGCAGCTGCATGTCACTCTGTATCAGAGCAAGTTTACGAACAACAACTTCAGGAAATTGATATTCGTGAACCATTGATACAAGTGGGAGGAACAAGTTTAATTTCAGGTCTTGTAGAAGCTGTAAGTGAAACTTTAGGTGGAATTGAAGTTATTGTTCCTGAATATTCTCAACACATTGGTGCTGTAGGTGCAGCTCTTCTTGTGTCAGGAATGGGACACAGACAAGATAATAAATAAAGAGTGATTTGATGTTAGTTGAATGCTATGATAAGAAAGGTGCAGAAGTTTACGAAATCATCATTAAACAAATCTTTCAGGATTTGGTGTTAGGTCCTTCCGTTGATGATTTAAAGGCTTTTGTAAATCCTGATGATCCTGTATTTATATTAGCTATTAAAATGAAAAAGACTTCTACTGTTGTTGAATTCAAAGATGTTGCTTCATTTACTTATAATAAAGCAGATGACGTAACTATGATTCTTGTTGATGATGAAAATTACCTTCCTAATATTTTAAATAAATTATGGAGAATGTTTTCAAGAGATGAAATATATCAGCCAAACAGATACCAACTAGAAATTTCAGGAAACCAAATGAATTTAGAAACTTTGGTCATTGATGACCCTCACTCTAATCTTCAAAGAAGAATTTATGATGCAATATTTAGAATTTTGCCTGAAGGATTTAAAATTATAAAGGATATGTCTACTAATGACATTGTAGCTGTTGTTGCTACTGATGAGCTAATCATGGATGCGTGGGTTGAAAAAGCAAATGAATATATTGCTGAATTAGAAAGCGGAATGTAGAAAAGTATATATAACACTTGTTATAAAATAACTATAAATAAATGGGGAGAAGTGGTTTTTATGAATGAACATAAAGGTTCAAGATTTGCTCATATCACTAAAGCACATCCTTGCTTTAATGAAAAAATGCATGATAAAGTTGGTAGAGCTCACGTACCAGTTGCACCTAAGTGTAATATCTTCTGTAATTTCTGTACAAGGGATATTAATAATGAAGAGGATAGGCCTGGTGTAGCAAGCTGTATAATGAATCCTGATGATGCAATTGCTCATATTGATGATGTAACTGCTGATGGTCCAATTTCAGTTGTTGGTGTGGCAGGTCCCGGTGATTCTCTTGCTAACGAAGCAACATTTGAATTCTTTGAAAAAATGGCTGATAAACATCCTGATTTGATTAAATGTATGAGTACAAACGGGCTTTTACTTCCAAAATATGCTGATAGACTTGCAGAACTTGGAGTAAATTCAGTTACTGTAACAATAAATGCAATTGATCCAGATATTGCTGTGGATATTTATTCATTCATTAAATATGAAGGAAAAGTATATAAGGATTATGAGGCTGTTGAAATCTTAATCAAAAATCAGTTGGATGGTGTTGAAAAGGCAGCAGCTAATGGTTTAGTCGTTAAAGTAAACTCAGTTTTAATTCCAGGTTTAAATGATGAACATATCATCGAAATCGCAAAAGAAGTTAAAAAGAGAGGCGCTTCTTTAATGAATATTTTACCGTTAATACCATTAGGTAAAATGAAACACTATTCACGTCCGGACTGTTCTATGATGGAAAGTGTTCGTGAACAAGTAGAAGAAATAATACCTGTATTTAGGGCATGTACCCAATGTAGGGCAGATGCTTATGGAATTCCGGGTAAAAAAAGCGAAGATCATCATTTAGGAATGACTCCACAAAGTCATTACTAAATCTATTTTTTATTTTTTTCCAAAAGAACAAAAAACTGATTAAACATACATAATATCATTTACTATAATGAAAAATGGAAAAGTTTTAAAAAATATTTGTTATTTAAGATTTTATTCCATTATATAATATATCAAAGAAAGCTTTAGCATGTTTATTTGATTCCATTTCTTGGAAATCATGTTCTTTATTATATACTTTTCCCAGTACCATGGATTGAAATGTGATACTAAAACACATTATGGCCAATACTGTACTATTAACTTCTCTAATATTGCCCTTTTCTTCCTGTATTTTAAAGAAACTTTCAAGTTTGGAAATACATGTATTTGTAATCTTTGAGATTAAAATTTTATTTCCTTCGATATCACTTACTTCTTCTAAAGCTACTTTAACTATACTGTAATCTTCATCAGAAAGGTTGTATAGTTGAATAAAATTGTTTCTGAGGTATTCCTCAATTTCTACATTTTCATCATAGTTAAAAATTGTTTCTATTTTTTCAAGGAATATTTGAAGATAATAGTCTTTTGTAGCATCAATTAAATTTTGTTTATTTTTAAACTTTCTAAAAATAGTTACTTCGTTTACATTAGCTTCTTTAGCAATTTTTTTAGTCGTCGTTTTTTTAAATCCGTCTTTACGAAGAATTTTAAAAGTTGCTTCTATAATTTTTTCTTCAGTATTATCAGTTTCAATAACTATGATTATATTATATGTGTTTTTAATATTAAAACTTGATTATATTTTTTTTGAACGATGGTGGGTGTCCGCCAAAACCAATTTTTGAGTGTGATTCTAGTAAATGGTCACATCAAGCTTTAATTGATGGGTAGCGGACATACTTTCACAGAAATCTACAATATGTTCTTTATTATTCTGTTCTCTTTGAATTAACTTGGTGAAGTGGTATGTGTATGTAACTAGATTGTATTTGGGAGCATATTTCTATTGTAAAGTTATTTAAAAAGAGTTATGATGTAGGTTGGAGAGATATGTTTATTTATGAACCTAAAAACACCCTTTCCAGTATTATTTAGTGCTTAAACGATATATAAAACTTTCTTTTGTGATGATAAATGTTTGATTAGTATTGATTTTCCAATGAGTTTGATTTATTGTCTAAAACATAACATAAACAATTGCAAATACGCCCATATAAGTAAATAATCCTATAATAGTTAATATTATTGTTATTCGTTTTTCTAAAGTTTTATTGAGGGTATTTTCATCAAAAAGTTTCTTAATTAGCATAAGGGTAACTGTAATTATTGTTATGTAGAAGAAAAATGCGGTTCTGGACCCTGATGCAAAAACTGTTGGTGAAAATCCAACAGCTAATCTAGTCATAAATCCTATAATAAATAAAATTAATGGGAATAGTTGTTCCTTTCCAAATGTTTTGAATATCATCCAACAGCTGCTTAATATTAGATAAATACTAATCAAAACTGCTAATACTGCAGGGGCGGTAACAGCATTTGGCAGTCCTTTATATGTGAATAAGTGGATGGTATCGTTTATTAGTGGCATACTTTTGGTAATTGAATCCACTGTAGAAAATGCTGATACAACAATAGGGTTATGCATTAATCCAATTTTTAAATAGTTTGGAATGCTTGTAATATCAATCAATGTTTTAAAAAATACTAAAAAAAGTATTAATATGATATTAAAGTATAATAGGTATTTTAGATTTTTATTTTTCATTTTAAGTAATGCTGATGCATTTAAAATTATGTAAAATACTGTAAATAATATTTTATCTTTTAATAGAATTCCAATTGTTGGGATTGTACCCAAGTATAGTTTTTCAATTATTCCGAAGTTTGCATATTCTACATAAAATCTTGCAGTTTCGGCAATAACTCTTTTATCATTACCTGGAGAAGTTAAAATCATTGTCAATGTTAATGCAGATATTATTACAATTAAAACATTAAATTTACTGATATTTTTCTTTTTGATTATGCAATAAAGTAAATATGATGCATTAATTCCTAAAATCAAAAGGCATGATTGTTCTTGATTTACAGCATAAATTAAACTTAATATTGATATAATATAAATGAATATATTTGTTTTTTTACCATTTATTTCATTGATTAATGGTATAAATGATATCATTGCAAAAACAAAACACCATAAATAGTTTAAAGTTGTAGCTATCCATCCGGCACTTGCCATATCAAAGAATGGATACATTAAGAATAATGACACTCCAATTAATGTAAGATATTTATTGTTGTCTTTATTGATGAATTTTATAAGCAGATAAACGCCAAGAGTATAGAGTATTATGTCAAGTATTTTCCAGATAAGGTAGTTTTCTTTAGCTAAAATTACTGTAATGCAGTCTATAAGTAGTCTACTGGACCATTCATAGTATCTAAAAGATAGGAAATTGACCAATGGTTGATTTGATAAAACCTTTGCATACCAAATATCATCACCTATAAATGACATAATTTTATGGAGTGCCAGCATAAGTATAAAAAAGCCGATGATAGGCAAATTATTTTTGATGAATTGGGTTAATTTGGACTTATCTTTATCAATATTCATATTTATTCAACCATTTCTGCATGTAACATTGATCAACTTTAATTTCACTGTTTATATGTTCTACATATAATTACAAACATACTTTAGCATTTAATGAAATTCATTGAACAGTGATACATTTTCTTATGTATAATATATGGAAGTAATGATATAAATAATTAAAACATAAAAAAGTAAGTTTAGAGGAATTTTTTTGAACTATATTTTCAGGAAGTATCATTTAATGAATATTCTGTTAAAATATTCACTTAACAATTTATTGAAAACCCTTAAAAAAAGAAAAAATTAATATCAAAAAGGATATTAATTAGAATGCAAGTGCTTTTACTTGATTATTTTGATTAAATTCAGCTAATTTTAAAGCTAAATCAGAATTTTGAATGTTGCTTGAATCTTTTGCCCAAACTACAACAACAAATTGTTGACCGTCAACTTCTACAAGTTCTGAAATACCATGTGTGGCATGATCCATATCAGTGAAATTAGCAGTATTATCTGGATTTTTGTTGATTTTCATGTCCTTGTCAGCTTTTAAGTAGTCCTTACCTTCATCTTTAATAAGTTTGTCATAACGGTCATTGTCTTTGTGATTATCGTCATCTACATTTTTATAAATTGTGATTCCGGAATCTTGTTTATCATCAATATTTATTGAATAATAGTCGTCACCGAATACATGTTTATAAGTATCGTTTACTTTGAAATCATTTACACTTTTGGCTGCAAAAGCACCGCCTATTAATAGTGTAGAAATGATGAATATGAAAAAAATTTTTTTTCCATCCATTGTTATCACCTCTTTATTTAATTTAACCTATGAGAAATTATTTTTTATTTATCTCGCTGGTTTAATTTGTTATATGGACTTAATCTATATTTAATGGTTTTTGAATGCAAGTACTCACTTTCACGATTAAATAATAAAGAAAATGAAAGAACTAAAGATATTTTTAAAAAACAATTATTATTCTTTTATTCCATTATATAATATGTCTAAAAATGCATCCGCATATTTTTGTGAGTCTATTTCTGTATTTTCAGAGTAAATTTTTCTCAAAACAATGGATTGGAATGTTACACTAAAACAGGTTATACTCAATACTCTAGTATCAACATTTCTGATTTCGCCTTTTTCAATTTGTAATTTGAAAAATTCATCAAGTTTGTTGAGCATAGTATTTGTAATTACTGAAATTAAACGCTTTTTTTCTGGAATTTCACTAACTTCTTGCATAGAAATCTTGATTATACTAAAATCTTGGTCTTTTAGTTTAAAAAGTCCTTCAAAGTTTTTACCAAGATATTCTTCAATTGTTTCGTCACCAGTAAACTCAAAAATTGATTCAATTTTTTCAAGAAATTCATTGAAATAATAGTTTTTTGTAATTTCGATTAAATTTTTTTTAGTATCAAACTTTCTAAAAATAGTTACTTCATTCACGCCGGCTTCACTGGCGATTTTTTTTGTTGTAGTCTTATCAAATCCTTCTTTTTGAAGAATTATGAATGTTGCCTTTATAATTTTTTTTTCAGTACTATCAAATTCACTTTGCATATAATCTCCCCAAAATATAAGGTATATATAAATATATAATGTTATTAATTTTAAACTTGACTATTTTTTTTCTGAAAAAATGAAAAAATTAATCAGTTAATATTCCATTTTCCCACTTATATATAATCTGTTCATTTAGTTCATGGTTATAAATGAAATCTACATAATATTTATTGTCTTTTAATTTTGTTTTATCAATGTATGTTGTAAATCCTCCGCACCAGCCCTTTTCTTTTCCTTTAAATTCATCTGCATCAAATCTTTTTTTTGTTGACGTATAATAATATTTGATATCTCCATTTAAACCGGTTAATTTTATAATAAGATTGTCAGTATTAACTTTTCTATCAGGACAACACCATCCGCTCAATTCAATATATGCATCATTTTCACTTAGTTTATCCACTAAAATGAATCCATCGCCTAAAGTTTGTTTCTTTTCATCATAATCCATACAGTTTGCAACTTCGGCTCTATATGAATATAATTCAAAGAGTTTATCCCTAAAGAATTTTTCTGGATTTTCGAGAGATATTTTTTCGGAGATGTTATTTTTTTTATCAATGCATGTTCCATCACAATCAATTCTTAAAAATAAATATTCATAATCTTCCACGATTTCAAAATTCTTAATGGCCTTTTGATAACTGTCTGATTCTGCATTTTGATTATTATTTTCATTTTCATATTCATCCAAGTCATCACAGGATAAAATATTCATATCAACATGACAATCTAATTCATTTAGCTGAGATATTATTTCTTCAGTTTCTTTTTTTGATAAGAATTGCTTTTTGTTCCATTCCATATTTTCATAATCATTAAGATAAGGGGTTCTTATTTCATGTGATTCTATAGGAAAATGCTTGCAGGTATATTTTACCATATTAATAATTTCGTCTTTATTCTCTTTTAGTAATATTGTAATGAATCTTAAATTTGGAATATCCATGTTATTTTCATTAATCACTTTTTCCAAAGTATCCAAATTATTTTTATAATGGTGGAATTTGCTGTTTTGTGTAATATCTTCAAATTTTGCCGGATTTAAACTTTCTATTGAAATATTTACTAAATTGATATTTGATGACAATATGTCTTTGATAAATTCTTCATCCATGGGTCTTGCAAGATTGGTTGTTAAGAAACATTTGTTTTTAGCTATTGGGGGCAATAATTTTAAACATTTTAAAAACAACGGATTTATGGTTGGTTCATATATGCATGAAAAGTAAAAGCCATATCCTCCACCAGCATAATCCTTAACCATTGGCAATACTTCAAGCACTGCTTTAAATGTATCCAAATCCATATTTGCTGGTTTTTCATCAAATGGAGTAAAGCAAAAACGGCATCTTTGATTACATGTGTTGTTTGTATCAATATTAACTGCATCATACATCATTATTTCTTTTTGAGGGCGAATAAATTCAATTTCATTATCTTTTTTTGTAATTTTTTCCTTGAATTTATCAATATATTGATTTAAACCTGACATATTCTATTTCCTACTTTCGATTATCTTATGGTAAAAGTTATGTCCCAATTATCATATCTATTTTACTAATATAATTTTTCGCCGCTATATTTATTCTCTTCAGTATATATTCTGATTAATGTGTCTAGAGTATCATCATACATTAATCTATAGCCAATGGCTCCTCCATTTGGTGTTTCTACATTGTTTAAACTTAAATCACTATGTTCTCCACAATTGTTAATGATGTACCACATTCCGTGGGGGGTGTAAATGAATAGGGTTCCTTCACCATTTTCACTGCCTATTTTAAAACTATCTTCGGGGTCATATATTTTAGTTGAATGAATTGCCAAACGACTTAAATTCTGTTTTGGTCGTGTTCCACCATTTTTAAAAAGAGTATTGAGCCATTCATATGTTTTGTCCTTGAGATTTGCTTTTTTAATGGGATCTTTAAATGCTTCTTTAATTTTGTTTTGTCTTTTTTCCAGAGTATTTTCTATTCCAAGGATTTCTTCAACTTTTGGTACATCTTCTTCCAGGCACCTATATCCTTCAGGTCTTCCTGTGACTTTTATTATTCCGTCTAAAAAGTCTTTTCTTCTAAAATTTCTCATATATGGTTTTACTTTTTCAAATTCCTCATCGGGAATTCTTTTGTTTAATCCATATAAATACCCATATTCATTTGCATCATAGCATTTTGTTTCAAGTTTTAAATCTTTATCTATCATAAAAAAAGCCTTTTTGTGATTGGATATTTGTAATTTATATTTTAATTGAATAAAAATTTTGTGATGTTTGTTAATTTCACAAAAATTATTTACTTGTTATAAACAAAGTATTATCTGTGGTGATATTTTATGGTTGAGGATTATATCACTGTATCCAAAGTAACTGACTATATTATTGAGTTATTTCGCAGTGATTCAAATTTGAAGCATGTTCTTATTAAAGGAGAATTGTCGAATGTTAAATTATATCCTAGTGGACACTTATATTTCACTTTAAAAGATGAAGAAAGTCAAATTAAGGGTGTAATGTTTGGGGCGAAGTATAAACTTAAATCCAAACCTAAAAGCGGCACGAAAGTTCTCATTAAAGGAAAAATTGAAGTTTATAAAAATTATGGTAATTATCAATTATATGCTGATGAAATCCTTAAAGATGGTATCGGCGATTTGCACAGAAAATTTGAGGAATTAAAAGAGAAACTTAATAAAGAAGGTTTGTTTGAACAAGATCATAAAAAGAAAATCCCAAAATTTCCAAAAAGGATTGGCGTTGTTACCGCAGCTAATGGTGCAGCTATTCGTGATATCATAACGACAATTAAAAGAAGATGGCCTTTATGTGAGGTAATGCTTTTCCCATCATTGGTTCAGGGTGAGCGGGCTGGTGAAAATATAGTTCGCCAAATTAAACGTTCTGAAAATTTTAATCTTGATACTTTGATTGTTGGAAGGGGTGGCGGAAGCATTGAAGATTTATGGGCCTTTAATGAGGAAATTGTTGCAAGAGCCATTTATATGTGCAATACTCCTGTTATCAGTGCTGTTGGCCATGAAATAGATTTTACAATAGCTGATTTTGTAGCGGATTTAAGAGCACCAACACCAACTGCGGCTGCTGAGTTGGCGGTTCCTCAATTTAAAGAAATTAGAAATGATGTTGATCAGTTTAATTCAAGAGCTAATTTGGCTATTAATAAAACTTTAAATGAAAATATGGCTAGGTTGGACAATATTGTTTCAAAAAAATTATTCACATCACCGGGTGAAATCTATGCTCCAAAGGAAATGCAGCTTGATTTAACGGTAAATCGTTTAGTGCACTCTTCCAAATCTTTAATAATGAAAAATCAAAACAGGTTGGATTTGGCTAAAAGTTCGTCTGTTTTTAAAAATCCTGGAAGTATTATTAAGGCTAAAAAGGAAAATTATCTGTTGCAATTTTCAAAGTTGGAACTTTTAAATCCTTTAAATACATTAAAAAGAGGTTATACTTTAGCCAAAAGTGAAGGTAAAGTTATTTCCAGTTCTAAAGATTTAAAGTCTGGTGATGAGTTGGAAGTTGAATTTAATGATGGTAATGTTAACACGAAGGTGATTTAGTATGGTAGATGAAAATGTCAGTTTTGAAGATAATTTAAAAGAATTAGAAGAAATAGTTGAAAAATTAGAAAAAGGTGATGTTCCTTTAGATAATGCGATTGAAGAATTTAAAAAAGCAATGGATTTGGTTAAAGCCTGTGATGATAAGCTTAAAGATGCACAAGATACAATTGCAAAAATCGTTAATGAAAATGGTGAAATTGTTGATTTTGATGTAGAGTAGCTTGGTTAATATGGACAATAATGTATTAAGTTTAGTGCTGCCTGTGTTTTTGGTTGTTTTAGCAAATACTATGTATAACATTTGTACTAAATCGACTCCTGGTGATGTTAATCCTTTCGCTACTTTAATTGTTACATATGTTGTTGCGGCTATTGTTACTACAATATTATTTTTTGTTTTTGCAAGACCGGAAAATGCTATTTTTGAATTATCAAAAATTAACTGGACTTCTATTGTTCTGGGAATAGCTATTGTGGGCTTGGAAACTGGTTATATCTTAATGTATCGTGCAGGATGGAAAGTTGGTAATGCCTCTGTTGTTGCCAATATTTGTCTTGCCTGTACTTTGCTTATTGTTGGTTTTATCCTTTATAATGAAAATATAAGTTTAAAACAGATTTTGGGTATTGCTGTCTGTATTGTAGGACTGGTTTTAGTAACAAAATAATTTTTTAGTTTAAATAAAATGCTAAATTATTTTATTTAATAAAATAATATATGAGTATATGAAATATTATGAACTTATAATTTTGGTTATTTGTTTAATAATGGGTATTTCTACAGTTAGTGCGGGGAATGTAAATTCATCAGATGATTTTGTTTCTGATTATGAATACGAAATATTGTCTGATGAGGTTATTACTGATGAAATTGAGGATATTGGGTTTTCTTCCAATCAAACAATAGACCTATCAGATTCAGAGTGTTGCTCTTTTGTGATTCAGGAAAATAATGGTCAAACAGTTTTTGCATTCAGGCAAGATTCACCGCTTAATGGTCATGGTGTAAAAATCAATTCTCAGGATTGGTATGGTAGAAATGTAATTAAACAAGAATTAGACACTCAGGATACTTATTTTTTCCATTCTATAATTACAGAGGATGGCTGGGTAATTGGTCAGGGTGGAAGTCAGTATGATGAGGATAGTTGGGCTATTGAAAGAATAGCAGGTACTATTGTTTCCAACAATGATATTTCACCATATTATCTTGAACAGGTAAGAAATATTCTTTATGGTTATAATTATGGTCATTTTTTTATAAAAGCTCCTGACGGAAGTTATGGTATTGCATTTTTTGATAGGTATTTTACAGGAACTTTATATCCTGGACAGTATATGATTATTCCGAATTACTTTAAGTATTATGATAAAGGAAATTATAGGGACTATTCCCAAAATCCTGTAGATGCAATAATTAGAATCTGTTCTTATGATTATTCTGGTTTAAATAGGAGGAATCTTTATACCTATGAATATAAAGTTTTTGAAACTCCAAATGGGGTGTTTAATGGTGTTAATGTTTATGTAACAAATGATAATGGACATAATGTAGGTTTGGATACTTCAAAAATTGTAACTCACTTTTATTATAAGGGAGGTTACTATCCTGCTTCTTCAGTCCCTGAAAATCCTGGAAAATTATATGTTGGAACACATCTGTTTGAAAATACAGCTACCGGAAAGATGATTGATCTGGTTGAAAATATAAATAATGCCATTATCAATGAAGAAGCTTCTGTAACATATATGATTAAACTTTTAAATAATGAACATGTGGTAGTATTTAATTTAGGAAATGGTGTTGATTTCGTTAGAACTTCAATATCTCATGGTTTTTATAATTATGATGCTAATGAACATATTTTATATTGGCACTTACCTGCTGTCAATGAGATAAAGGAGATTACAATCATATTTAAGCCAAAAACTTTGGGAAATCAAAATATTCACACTTATGTCCGAGATAAGGCTGAAGAAAATGATTTTAATTATTATGTAACTGAATATGGCGCCTATATCTGTGCAGATAATGTCACCAAATATGTGGGTGGCAATCAAAGATTAAATGTTTATTTAAAGGATAAATTTGGCTATCCATTGGTTGGAGAAAATGTGGATATTTTAATTAATGGACAATGGTATTCTCGTACGGTCTCAAATAATGGTTATGCATCACTAGCTATTAATTTGGGTCATGGTCACTATGATGTTTTTGTATTTTACGATGGACAAATTGGTAACAACCAGTCAATTGTAAAAGTTGTTGTAAAACCAAATGTATTTGCTGAAGATATTGTAAAATACTTTAAAAATGATACCCAATTTTATGCAACATTTTTGGATGCTAATGGTAATCTATTGAAAAATACAAATGTGTTATTTAATATTAATGGTGTATTTTACACACGTACTACTGATGATGGGGGTATTGCTAAGTTAAATATTAATTTACAGCCTGGTAATTATATCATCACTTCTATTAATTCAGCTACAGGTGATCAAATTGGTAACACCATTACTGTAAAAACAGTAATTGTTGAAAATAATGATATAGTAAAATATTACAAAAATGATACCCAATACACCATTAAAGTATTGGATGGTCAGGGAAAGCCTTCCAGCGGTAAAAATGTAACTTTTAATATTAATGGTGTATTTTACACACGTACTACTGATGATGGGGGTATTGCTAAGTTAAATATTAATTTGATTCCTGGAGATTATATTATCACAGTAAATTACAACGGTCAATATGCTTGCAATGACATAATGGTATTGGAAACATTAGTTACCCAGGATTTGTCAATGAATTATCGTGATGGTAGTAAATTTAAAGTTTTTGTATTGGATAAACAGGGTAGGCCTCTTAAAGGTGAAAATGTAACATTTAATATTAATGGTGTGTTTTATAATCGTACTACTGATGAGGATGGTATGGCTGCATTAAGTATTAACTTAATTTCGGGCGAATATATCATCACTAGTTGCTGGGATGATTATTCAGTAGCAAATACAATTAAAATAAGTTAAAAGTAATCTTTAACTTTTTTTATTTTTTTTAAAATTATTCATATAAAAGTTTTTATATTTAAATTTAAAAAAATTATACTGTAATAAAATATATTTTTTGGGCGATAATGATGATAATAAGAACACCTGCTAGAATCCATATAACCCTACTGGATTTAAATGGTTCATATGGAAGAATTGATGGGGGAATTGGTTTTTCACTACAAAACCCACAATTCATTTTAGAAAGTACTCAAACAGAAAGTGGAGTAACTGTAGAATTTGATGAAAGTATTACAGATAAAGAAGCAATTGAAGAATGTAATTTAAAAATAAAACAGGCTTATGAAGATATCTGCAATCATTTTGATTTGGACATCGGTTTTGATTTTAAAGTTCACAATGCATTTTCAGCACATTCTGGATTTGGATCAGGTACTCAAATTGCTCTTGCAACTGCTAAATTAATGTGTGAAACTGTTGGAATTGAAAAAAATTCTGTTGAACTGTCCTCAATTGTCGGAAGGGGAGGAACTTCAGGAATTGGAACTTATGGTTTCGAAGAAGGGGGTTTTATTGCTGATGGAGGACACAGTTTAAAGGAAAAAGCTACATTTTTACCTTCATCCGCATCAAGTGCATGTCCGCCTCCACTTATTGGAAGATATGAATTTCCTCAGGAATGGGATGTGTTGATAGCAATACCTCCATACGGATTATCTATCCATGATGGTGAAGAAGTTAACTTATTCCAACGATTCTGTCCTCTCCCTCAAAGGGAAGTGGAACAATTATCCCATATTGTATTCATGAATCTGATTCCTGCAATGCTTGAAAAGGATATTGAAGAATTCGGAAAATGTATTGATGAAATTCATAAAAGAGGATTCCAAAAAGCAGAATTGACATTATATGATGAAAGAATGCATAATTTAATGCAGCATTTACGTGATAACGGTGCATATGGTGTTGGAATGAGTTCTTTTGGACCAACTATTTATTCTATAGTTGATGAACGAAATAAGGAATCCGTATTAAAAGCAACTCGAGAATTTTTAGGTGAAGATGCACCTATATTTATAACTAAAGGTCAAAATAGTGGTTATGTAATTGAAAAATAATCACTTTTTTAATTTCTTTTTTTTTAATCTTTGTCGTTAAAGCAGATATCTGAATATGTGCAGTATCTACATAAAAATTGTTCATTTTTAGGAAATTTTCCGGCATTTACATTTTCTCTGACTTTGTATAATGTATCAAGGCCATCATTTAATTCCTGATTACAAATATATTTCCTTTTATTGTCTTCATCTTTGAAGTACAGTAATCTTAATTTATTGTCTTTTGTAAAAAATATTCCTGCACTTATCACTGGCTTATTGTAATTGCTTTCGACAAGCATTTTATAATATCCAAGTTCCAATCTGCATTTGCTGAAAGAAGATGATGATCCTGTCTTATAATCAATAACCACCAGTTCTCCTTCAGGATTTTCTAAAATAATATCTGTAATTCCACTGAAATTGTGAGTATCATCGGTCAGATATTCTTCCTGGCTGAAAACTTTATAATCATTTTCTATAAATGCCTTTTCAAAAAAAGAAGCCAAACTATCCAAATGAACATCAATATCATTAATATTCATGTTTTTTTGTTTAGCTATTAAATCAAGATAATATCTAGGATTTTCCTGAGGATTATCACCGTAAATTTTAACATAATTTTCAGCTATTGAATGAACATTGGTTCCCAGTTCCATATATTCATTCGGAGGCATTTCAATTTCATCAATATACTGGTATTTAAATTCACGGGGACATTTGAGATAGCTATTGATTTTTGACTTTGATAATTTCATGATTTTAATTTATACTTATTTAAATAAATATTCTTTTGTATAGGATAAGATTAAATTTTTATATTATTTTAAATTAAATTATTATCTATGAGAACTATTGAATGGGAAGATAATAAATTAAAATTAATTGATCAGACTAAACTTCCGGATGAACTGACTTATGTTTATTGTGAAAATTATCTGGAAGTTATTGTGGCAATTAGAGACATGATTGTTCGAGGTGCACCCGCCATAGGTGTTGCAGCAGGATTTGGAATGGCTTTGGCTTATTTGGATGATGAGGATTTGGATAAGGCTGCAGAAGAAATTAAAGCTGCAAGACCAACTGCAATTAATCTGTTCTGGGCAGTGGATAGGGTATTAAATAGTGATAATCCATTGGAAGAAGCATTAAAAATGTATCAGGAAGATATTGATACTAATATGGCTATTGGAAAATATGGTTCTGAGATTATTGATGATGGAGATACTGTTTTAACTCATTGTAATGCTGGAGCACTGGCATGTGTTGATTATGGAACTGCATTGGGTGTTTTTAGAGCAGCCCGTGATGCAGGTAAAAATATTAATGTAATCTGTGATGAAACAAGGCCCAGGGGTCAGGGAGCCAGTTTGAGTGTTTGGGAAATGCAGCAGGAGAATATTCCCGTTAAATTAATTCCGGATGTTGCCTCAGGATTTTTAATGTCACAGGGAAAAATTGATAAGGTTGTCATTGGTGCTGATAGAATAGCTAAAGGTGGTGTTGTCAATAAAATCGGTTCATTTATGGTTGCTATGGCAGCCAAACAACATGATGTCCCATTTTATGTGGCCGCTCCATTATCTACATTTGATATGGAAGCATCTATCTTTGATACTATTATTGAAGAGCGGGACGGTGATGAAGTAAGATATTATGGTGGAGCCAGAATCTGTCCTGAAGGTACTGAAGTGATAAATCCTGCATTTGATATTACTCCTAGTGAATTTATTACAGGTATCATTACTGAAAACGGTATTATAGACCCAATTTAGTTTTTTTGTTAAATGTTGAGTTCAACAATGTAAATGGCGCTAAACAATCATTGTTTAGATCCATTGTTTCTATTTTTTTTAAATTCTTTTTATCTTAATTTAATATTCTTTTTTTCATTTCTTTGACTTTAAATTCATACAAATGGCTATTTTTGAGTACTATTATCTAAAAATATAAGTTCAATTTTTGTTCCAATTTCATGTTCTATTCAAAATATTTATATATTAATACTAATAAATTATTTAATCGGAAGGAATATTCCTTCCGACTATATATTATTGTTATATTCATTTAGTCGAAAGGGTTTTCCACGTTCCATATTATTCAAATCATGGGTAATATACTCAAAAAATGATGTGAAAAAAATGTCAGCAAAAGATAATAAATTAGACCAAATTATAAAGACCGTTGAGGCAAATGATATAAAATTTTTGAAATTAGAATTTTCAGATATACATGGATTACCAAAAAGCATGGCAGTCCCTCTTAAAAAAGCAAATGATATTGAAGACATAGTAAATGACGGATTATTATTTGACGGATCATCAGTAGCAGGATTAGCTTCAATTAATGACAGTGATTTACTTGCAAAACCGGATATTGACACTTTCTCAACAATTCCATGGAGACCTGAATCAAAAGGTACAAGCAGATTCATATGTGATATTTTCACTACTGACGGAAAACCATATGATGGAGATCCAAGGGGTGTACTTAAAAAATCTTTACAATTAGCAGAAAAAAGAGGATATCAGTTTAATATGGGTCCTGAACCGGAATTCTTTATTATAAAAGAAGATGATGATGGAAATTACATTCCTGCGGATGAAGCAGAATACTTTGATGTAGAACCATTAGACCAAGGTACTGATATTAGAAGAGAAATTGTATTAGGTTTAGAAAAATTGGATTTCAATGTAGAAGTAAGTCACCACGAAGTTGCAGCAGGTCAGCATGAAGTGGACTTCAAATATGCCGATGCTTTAAAAACAGCTGATGCAGTTATCACATTTAAAGAAGCTGTTAAAGCATTAGTTAATAAATTGGGTTTTAAAGCGACATTCATGCCGAAACCATTCCTTGGAATTAATGGTAGCGGAATGCATTGTAATCAAAGTTTATTTAAAAATGGGGAAAATATTTTCTATGATCCTGACACTGAAACTCAAATATCACAGGATGCATTATACTTCATTGGAGGATTATTGGAACATGCACAGGCTTTATCATCAATTTTATCACCAACAGTTAACTCCTATAAACGTTTAGTACCTGGTTATGAAGCTCCATGTTATATTGCTTATGGTTTCAAAAACAGGTCAACCTTATTAAGGATTCCTGCATCACGTGGATTAGGTACCAGAATTGAATGCAGATCAGCTGACCCATCATGTAATCCATACTTGGCATTTGCTGTATTGCTCGAAGCCGGTTTGGATGGTATGGATAATAAAATAGATCCTGGTGAACCTACAGAAGAAAACTTGTTTGCATACAGTGAAGATGAAATTATCCAAAAAGGAATTAGCAGTTTACCAACAAGTTTGTGGGAGGCATATCATTCATTAGAGGAAGATGAAGTAATTAAAAACGCTCTTGGTGAAAAAGTATTTAATCAATTCTATAATATCAAAAGGGCTGAATGGGATTCTTATAGAATACAAGTATTCGATTATGAAAGAGATGAGTATTTAAACGTATAGATTATTTCATTTTTGGTAGTTTAATTTAAAATTACTCTACCAATTAATTTTAGTTTTTCGGAGGTGTAAATTGGGGAGCTGGCTATTTAATTATTATTTTTAGGCATATGGTAATTTTAATATAGGCATATAGGAAATTTAGAATTAAAATCTCATGATTATTATTTTTAGGCATATGGTAATTTTAGGATTTTATAAAGGCATATGATGAATTAAAACTATGATTAAGTTAAGTTAATGGTTGGGTTTGTTTCATTAACTTAAATATGTGTATTGGCCGTTTATTTTATTTGGAGGTAGAAAAATGTGTGGAATAGCAGGTGTAATATACAAAGATAAAAAAACTCACCCCGTAGGAGAGGCATTAACAGCAATGTTGGAATCATTACAGCATAGAGGTCCTGATTCAGCAGGTTATGCAATTTACGGCAGTTTGAATTTTCCTGATAATTATTATCAATTAAATGTTGAAGTAAAAAGAAAAAGAGGTGCATTAGACAATTTAAAATCATTATTAACCCAAGTAAGTCCAATATTTGAAGAACAATTAATTGAGTCTGTAGGAGACTCTGATGTATATAAATGTAAAATATTGTTGGATGAGTATTCTCTTTTGCCGTCATTCATAAGAGAAATTGATGAACTGGAAAATATAAGGGTTATCAACGGTTCACATTCCTTTGAAATGATAAAAGACACTGGAAAAGTAAAAGACATTGCAGAACGTTTTAATGTTCAAAGCAGGATGGGAACACATGGAATAGGACATACTCGTTTTGCAACGGAAAGTGGTGTAGACCGTTATCATGCACACCCTTATCAGAGCTACATAATACCGGATATAACTGTAGTGCATAATGGCCAAATCACCAATTACTGGAAAATAAGGGATCCATTGGAACGAAAAGGACATACTTTCGAATCATTTAATGATACTGAATGTATTGTTCATTACATGGCAGATAAACTTAATCAGGGTTATAAATTAGAAGAAGCTTTGGATCAAGCAGTAATTGATTTGGATGGTCCATTTTCAATATTGGTAGGAACTCCTAATGGTATTGGTATTGCAAAGGATAAACTTGGTCTCAGGCCGGGGGTAATGGTTGAAACTGATGAAATTTTTGCTATTGCTTCAGAAGAAATGGCATTGCATGATGTCATAGATTCTAATCAAATAGAACAAATCGCTCCTGGTGAAACAAGGGCTTATACGATTTAATGGGGAGTTTTGTCTATGAAAGAATATGTTATCGATGCAAAAAACATGGATGAAAAAGAATTAAATCGTACCATAAAAGAACAGGCCATATCTCATGATAAACTCATTATTGACAATCCTGAGTCTAAACACAATATCTGTGCCGGTTTGACTGAAGATGTGGACATAGAGATTAATGGTTCTGCAGGTTATTTTGTTGGAACAATGGTTAACGGACCAAGAATACACATCAATGGAAATGCCGGATGGTTTGCTGGAGATAATATGACCGAAGGGGAATTGGTTATTGAAGGTACTGCAGGTGATGGTGCAGGACAGGGAATTTATGGCGGAACTGTAATAGTAAAAGGAAGTACCGGTTCAAGAACTGGAGAAATCATGAAAGGCGGAACAGTAATAATTGGAGGAAATAGTGGATTCATGACTGGACTGCTTATGATGGGCGGTAAACTTATAATTTTGGGTGATGTGACCGATGATGTCGGTGAATCAATTATGAGGGGAAGCATATTTGTTCTTGGAAATGTGAAAAGTTTAGGAAAAAATGCTGTTATGGAAGAATGTACGCCTGAAGACCAAAAAGAGCTTAAAGAAATTTTAACTGAATATGGCTTTGAATTGACGGATACGGATTATACGAATTTTAAAAAAATTGTTAATATACAATAGGGGCTAAAAAAATGAGCGAACATAAAATAGCTATGGTTGGAACACCATGTGAAATTATGGCAGCATCCAAACTGCAATATTATACGGACAGCTCTATTGATGTTAAACTGGGCTTATTTTGTATGGAGAATTTTTCATACAAATACTTTGTAAATCTTTTGGAAGAATATGACTTAAAAATGGAGGATATTGAAAAATTCCAGATAGATAAAGGATTTGTATTTTTATTGCTGAAAAATAGGCAAAGCATTAAAATACCTTTATCTGTAGCTAAAAGGATTATTAGAAAAAACTGTAATATTTGCGTTGAATTAACATCAGAAACTTCAGATATTTCAATAGGTTCTATTGGATCAGAAGATGGTTGGTCAACATTAATAATTAGAACAAAAAAAGGTGAAGAAATAGTTGATGGAGCAATAAAAGAAAAATTCATTGAAGTTAAAGATTTTACCGAATCACAATTTGATTTGCTAAATAAACTGGCTGAAAATAAAATTAATAAAAATCTGGAACATATAGAAAGAAGAGAATTTCTGGCCAGGCCGGTTTTATATCAAAGGAAAAAATCAGATAATGCTATTGATGAGGAAATTTCAGTATCTAACTTTTCAGATTTAAGATTAAATGTTATAGATATTGGAGCATGTGTACTCTGCGGAGCATGTGAATATGCATGTCCTGATAATTTAATTACAATTGATGATACAAAACCAAGAATGAAAGGTGAATGCCCTCCTGACTGTCATGCATGCTTTGCAGTTTGTCCAAGGACTTTCATACCTGAAGATTTACGAAATGACAATTCAAAAGCAATCGGTGACTTCATAAAAGTATTGTCAGTTAAATCCTTAAAACACACTCAGGGACAGGATGGATCCATTGTTACAACATTGATTGATTATTTATTGACTGAGGGTATTGTAACGGATGCACTTATTGTTGATAAAAAAGATGACCTTGCCTGGAAACCTTATGCAAAACTCACAAATGAGATTGATGAGGTTGTTAAATCCGGAGGAACAAAATATTCAGTCTGCCCTGTATTCAAACCGTTAAAAAATATAAAAGAGGAGGGTAATTAAATGTCATTTACTGTTGAAAGAAAGCTGGAAATATGTAAACAGAATAATGATAGGCCGGGTTGCTGCTGGTATTTGTGTGATAATCCTAAAAAATCATCATGTAAAAACTGTTATAGCTGTTATTCAAATTGCCCTCATGGAGTTTATGAGGTCATTAATGATGAACCTCTTCCAATTCATCAGGAAAATTGTGTGGGATGTAAAATCTGTGAAGAAATGTGTCCAACACATGCAATATATGTCAGACCTCTTGTTGATGAAGGTAGAGGAATATGGTCAAACTCAACAATGGTGGAAATTAAACGTAAAAGTCAAACCGGAGTATATAAAGTGCGTGGGTGCGGTTTAACCAGAAAAATCCCAACATTTGATGATTTAAGTATACTGCCGGCACAGGTGTCAAGACCTCCAATAGATTCATACAGAGAAACATGTAAAACTTCAGTAGTGCTAGGTGATAGATTTGCAGAAAATCCTATCGAAATTGATACTCCTATCATGATTGGAGCAATGTCCTTTGGTGCATTAAGTAAAGAAGCAAAAATGGCATTAGCTATTGGAAGCAGTAAGGTGGGTACAATAACCAATACCGGTGAAGGAGGAATGCTTCCTGAAGAAAGAAAATATGCTGATAAATTAATTGCACAGTATGCATCAGGCCGTTTTGGAGTTTCAGCAAGCTATTTAAACAATGCTGAAGCTGTTGAAATTAAAATTGGTCAGGGTGCAAAGTCTGGTATGGGTGGACATTTGCTTGCACATAAGGTTACGGCAGAAGTCGCAAGAGTTAGAAATATTCCTGAAGGAACCTCTGCATTAAGTCCTGCCAGACATATGGATATTGTTGGACCTGAAGATTTGGGCATGAAAATTAATCAGTTAAGAGAAATTACTGACTGGAAAGTACCTATTATTGTAAAATTCGCATCAGGGAGAGTTGAACAGGATGTAAAAATTGCAGCAAAAGCAGGTGCAGATATAATTGTGGTTGATGGTATGCAGGGAGGAACTGGTGCCGGGCCTGAAGTTGTTACAGAGCATGCCGGAATTCCTACTATAGAAGCAATAGTAAAAGCTGATGATGCTCTTAAAGAAATAAATTTAAGAAGTGAAGTAAGTCTTGTTGCTGCAGGTGGAATAAGATCGGGGGCTGATGTTGCAAAAGCAATAGCTTTAGGTGCAGATGCAGTATATATCGCTACCTCTGCATTAATTTCTGTGGGCTGTAAGGTCTGTCAGTCCTGTTCTGAAGGTATTTGTCCTAAAGGAATCGCAACACAGGACAGAGCACTTAGAAGGAGACTGGACCCAATAAGAAAAGGTCAGCAGGTTGCAAATTACATAGAGGCAATGACTCAGGAAGTAACATCTTTAACCCAGCAGGCGGGAAATACTGATATAGAAAATCTTGAACGTCAGGATCTCGTTGCATTGACTATGGAAGCTTCACAATTAACTGGAGTGCCTATGGTGAGCAAAAAATATTAATGGTCGTATATGGTGGTTGAATATAAAATTCAAGATAAAATTGGATTTTTTAAAAAATTAAAATAAATATTCGGAGATAATATTATGGTCGCATTCGATAGAGTTAAATCTGGAATTCCCGGGCTTGACAAAGCTTTGGATAATATTCGTTTGGGAGATAATGTAGTATGGAATGTTACAAATTTAAATGAATTTTCTTACTTTGTTAATCCTTATGTAAAACAAGCAAAAGAAGATAATCGGAACTTAATATACATTCGATTTGCCAATCATCCCCCATTAATAGAAATGACTGATGAAGATTTTAAATTGCTTGAAATTGAAGAAAATAATCCTGACACGGAATTTTGTATGATAGAACGTGACGGGATTAAAATATATCTGGTAAATCCATATAATCAGTTTGAGACATTTACTTTGGAAGTTCATAGAATTATAGAAAAGGAAGGATTCGATGCATTTTATGTTTTTGACTGTTTAAGTGACCTTCAGGCCGTCTGGTCAACAGATTTGATGATGGGAAATTTCTTTAAGGTTACCTGCCCATTTTTATTCCAGTTGGATACTGTAGCATATTTCCCGATTATTCGTGGAAGACATTCTTATGATGCTATAGCTAAAATTCGTGAAACCACACAGCTATTCCTAAATGTATACTCTAATTCCCCTGAAGAAGTTTATGTCTCTCCATTAAAGGTATGGAACAGATATTCTCAAACCATGTTTTTAGGGCATAAATTTAATCCTAAAATAGGTTCCGTTAAAGTTCTGCAGGAGGGTCAGGAGGTTAGCAGATATTATAAAATTATCAATGACTCCAACAAATCTCCTGACGGGCAGACATTGGACAGCTGGGAAAGATATATGCTTCATGTTAGGATGAAGTATGATGAAGGTAAAAACATCGATGATGAGTGCGATAAGATTTGCGAGCTAATGATGACGAAAGATGAAAAAATGCTTTCCAAGATTAAGGAATACTTTAATTTTGAAGATTATATCACAATTTATGACCGTCGTGTAGGTAGCGGACTGGTAGGCGGAAAAACTTGCGGTATGCTTTTGGCAAGAAAGATTATTGAAAAAAATTGTCCTGATATATACAATAATATTTTTGAGCCAGATGATTCATTTTATATTGGTTCAGATTTATTTTATACATATATTGTTTCAAATGACCTGTGGGATCTTCGTGTAAAACAAAGAACAAAAGAGGGTTATTATAAATATGGAAAAGAGTTGGAAGAGGCTCTTAAAAATGGTACTTTTTCAGATGAAATTAAAAAAGATTTTATCCACATATTGGATTATTTTGGACAAAACCCTATTATTGTCAGGTCAAGTAGTTTCCTTGAAGACGGATATGGAAATGCATTTGCAGGAAAATATGAATCAGTATTTTGTGCAAACAGAGGTTCTCTTGAAGAACGTTTAGCTGCTTTTGAAGAAGCGGTAAAAATCGTATATTCAAGTACTATGAATATTTCTGCTTTAGAATATAGGAAGATAAATGATTTGGACGATACTGATGAGCAAATGGCTCTTTTAGTTCAAAGAGTTTCCGGTTCTTATTATGATGACTATTTCTTCCCGACAGCTGCAGGTGTAGGATTTTCATACAGTCCATATTCTCCCCTTCCGGATATGGACAACAGCAAGGGTATGCTGAGACTTGTAATGGGTCTTGGTACAAAAGCTGTTGACAGGACAAAAAAAGATTATCCTAGAATTATTAATCTTGATAAACCTGAAGTAACTCTTATGAAGGACATAAAAGAAAAACACAGATATTCTCAACATTATTTGGATGTCATTGATTTAAAGAATGTTAATTTGCATGATATTCCTGTTGATGAAGGTCTGAATGTAATTCCAAGATATTCGAAAAAAGTTTTGGTTGAACATGACCGTGAAGCAGAAAGAATGTTTCGTGAACGTGGCCAGCGCCGTGAAATAGTTTTTGTCAATTGTGAGGGAATTGTGAAAAATCATGAATTCATTGATGTGATGAAGGAAATTCTAAACACATTAGAAACCGCATATGATTATCCTGTTGATATTGAATATACGGTTAATGTTGGAGAAGATAACTCTTTTAATGTAAACTTATTGCAATGTCGCCCTCTTCAGGTATCAATAAATAATGAAAATATTGAGATGCCTGAAGATAAAAATGTTTTCTTCCATATTAAGGATTCTTCTATGGGTATGTCACGAAAAAATAAGATAGATACAATCTGCTATGTTGATCCGCATAAGTATTATGAATATCCATATGCTCAGAAAAGTTCACTGTCTAGAGTAATTAGTGATGTAAATTCCTATTGTAAAAATAATGATAAAACTGCTGTTTTAATAGTTCCTGGAAGAATTGGTACGTCTTCTCCGGAATTAGGTATTCCTGTAGTTTTTGCAGATATCAGCCATTTTTCCGCAATTTTGGAGGAATCCTATAGTGAAGTTGGTTATATGCCGGAATTATCTTTTGGAAGCCATATGTTTCAGGATCTGGTAGAGGCGGAAATATACTATGGAGCATTATTTGAAAATGAGAAAAAAATAGAGTTCAACAAAGATATGATATTTGATTATCCAAATATCTTAAAAGATATAAATCCTAAGTTAAATGAGGAAATATATGATATGGTACAGGTTATAGACTTTGATGAGAATAAAGCAGAATTTTACCATGATATGAATAAGGATGAAACAGTCTGCATTTTCAAATGAATTAGCATATGTTAAAGTTATAATGAAAAATATTTCATTATTTTAGGGAGGAAGGGTGGGACATATGCCTTTTTTATTTGTAAGGATTTTTTACAAATAAAAATAAATGTATGACAAAATCCGTGTGATTAATAACCCTATTTGAGGTTTTTGATTTCATTTTTACAATGGGGTTATTTTTCACATTTTTTTTTAAATAGCTATTGAAATGTTGTTATTAATTATTTGGAGGTTATTTTGGCATCTATGGATATATGCCATTCGTTAGGGGATGTTGATTTAACTTTTCTTGTATTGATTATCTCCACATTTTTATTTTCTTTTGAAGCGGCATCAATTAATCTTTTTTCCCCTTGTTCATACCCATCAGAGAATTCATAATAATTAATTATACCATCATCTTCAATTAAATTCATTGCAACATCAAGGAAATCATATGCAAGACCTGGAAGGTTCATAATTATTCTATCGAATTTCATTTTAAATGATGTGGAAACTTCCCTCACATCTCCACATATCGCCTCAATATTTTTGAGTTTATTAAGGCGGATATTTTCCTTGAAATATTTTATTGCATTTTCATTAATATCTACGCCAGTAACATTAACATTATTATTTTTAGCTATAACTATTGGAAACGGCCCTATTCCGCAAAACATGTCTAAAATATTTTCATTGTCATGAACACTGTCACTTACACGTTTTCGCTCTGTTGCAAGTCTCGGGGAAAAGTATACTTCCTTAACATTCAGCTTTAATCTGGCACCATGTTCCTTGTGGATTGTTACTGGGTCATCTTCACCTGCAATTAGCTCCAAGTCTCTTATTCTGATTGTGCCGTGAACTGCACTTTTTTTCATATAAATTGCTTTTCTTTTAGTAAAATCAAGGGTTGCTTTTCCAATAATTTTCTTTTTAGGCACTAATTCATCTGGAATTTCCAGAATTACAATATCTCCTATTGTATCAAAGGATGTTTTCAAATTTTCGATTTCTTCAGAAGTCAATTCCTTTTCAAGCAGCTCTGAAAAATTATGTGGGTGGGTGTTGAGTTCTTCCAAATCAACATCTACTATTTCATATTCATCAATATCTTCTTTTATTGGAATATAACCATAATCAGATTCAGCTTTAATCCTATAATCCATCCTCATTAATTCTTTTGCCATTAATTCTTTTCTTACATCATTAAGCTTTTTTAATGGAACCTTGACTGCTTTCATAATAACTTTTTTATGTTTTATTTCATATATATTATATCATGTTTTATTTAGTAGGTTTAGGTTTATTTGATGAAAAAGACATTTCTCTAAAAGGTTTGGAATGTTTAAAAAATGTAGATAAAATTTATGCTGAATTTTTCACTTCACGTTTATTCGGTTCCAGTTTTGAAAAAATTGAAGAGTTAATCGGTAAAGAAATTGAAGTCCTGGTTAGAAATGAGGTTGAAGAGGAACATAAATTTATTGGGGAAGCAAAAGAATCTGATGTTGCATTAATTACCGGTGGTGACCCTTTGATTGCAACCACTCACAGTGATTTTTTAGTTCAATGTGCTAGAAAAGGAATTGAATATGAAGTTATTCACGGATCATCCATTTTATCTTCAGCACCGGCTATTTCAGGTCTTCAGGGTTATAAATTCGGTAAAGTAACCACCATTCCATTTCCGGATTATAATTTTTATCCTAAATCTCCCTATGTTGCAATTGAAGAGAATTTAAAATCAAACTTACATACTTTAGTTTTACTGGATATTCAGGCTCATAAGGACAGATATATGTCTGTTAATGAAGGTTTGAAGTATTTGATGAATATCAAGGAATCTTTGGATTATGATGGGTTAATAACAGAAAATACGTTGGCTGTTGGTATTGCACGTGTAGGTTCAAAAGATGTTGTTGTAAAAGCTGGCGAAATATCTGAGTTAATTGATTATGATTTTGGAGGACCTCTGCACTGTATTGTCATTCCTGCAGATTTGCATATTGTTGAAGCAGAATATCTTGTTGAAGTCGCAGGAGCAGATTCAAAAATATTGGATGATGTTTAATTTTTAAATAAAGGGCGTAAAGTAAAGGAATTTTTCCTTTACTCTACGTAATAAACATTCTTTGGAGAAAAAATATATTTTTCTAATGTTTATTGATATGATATTAAATTCATATCATATATTATTTTTATTTTCAGGTTATTTAAATTTTTTTTATCATATTTTTTTTACTTTTAATGGAATATGTCTGATTTTTATTTTATATGTGATTTCATCGATTTTTTTTATTTTAAAATATATTTAATGATGAATTATAAATTATTTATTAAATTAGTGCTTTAAAATTTGATTTTATTCCTAAGATTTTAAAAAAAGTTACATGATATTATTTAAATCTTTTAAAAATGATTTTTTTATATTTTAATGATGGATTTCGTAAATTTGGTATAAGGGGGGATGAAGTAGAATTTTTATAAACCTACTTCATTTTATTGGATACAATGAACTAATTTTGGAGATTATAAAATGGTTGACTGATGTCCATTGTAGAAATGAATAGTAGTGGGTGTAAACCAGTTATGGTGTGAAGGATGCGGATTTCAATTGGATATTGAAGGATATAAAAGTTGGGAAGAAGCGGAGAAAAAAGATAAAGATGATGACTACGATTGGGACGATGACTTTTAGGTGATAGAATGCCGACATGTCCGAATTGTGGTGAACTTCTTATGACTGGCGATCCTTATTGTACTCATTGCGGCGCTACCATAAGGTGGTATGATGATGAGGAAGATGAGGGAGGTTCCAGTGAGGTTGATGTATCTGAATTACTGGGTAATGAAATTCTGGTTGATTTATATAATCAGGGGTTTTTCCTACCTGAAGTTTTGAACATGAAAAAAGAGATAAATCAGTTTATGGATGAGTTTTCATGTGAATTAATTAGTGCCGAACCTTATAACGATATAGTTCTTTTCAATTTTTTAAAAGAAGAAAATTACTGGAGCACTACGCTTCGGGTAACATATGACCCTCATGCGCCGGTTTGGTTTTTAACTTTTCA
>ONIK01000078.1 GCA_900317865.1 uncultured Methanobrevibacter sp.
CAGCATAACTAACAACAGCAGTAACATTCTCAGTCAAACCAGAAACAACAACAGAAGCAACACCATCAACAATAGAAGCCTCATAAACCACACCATTAACCTCAACAGAAACAATACCAGTAGCATCAGCCAAACCAGAAACAACAACAGTAGCATTCTCACCAACAGTAATTGCTTCACAGCTTGCCTCAATATTCAAATCTTTTTTAGGTAGAATACTTTCAACAACAATTATGCTGTGTAACTCTAAAATAGTATCACCAGTAGCCTCAAAGAATAAATTATTATTTTTATAAACATTATCGCTTATATCAAGATTACTAACACTTATTGAATTGGCAGAAGCATTCCAGACATCACCTGCAGTAATGTTATTGAATACAATATTTCCTTCACCTCTTTGAGCACTAGCTGCAAATACATATAAACTGGATTTGCTTGAATTAGTTATGTCAATTCCTTCAAAAATAGTTTTAGCACCAACAGTTAATGATTTACTATATTTTTTAGAAAGCAAATCTGCATTTTCAGAAATATAAACCTTTTTAACAGTATTTGATGAAGCATTATTCGTTAATATTAATACTGATTGTGGATAAACGGCACATCCTCCGGAATTCTTATTTAAGATTACTTCATTTTCACCTGAATTAACAAATCCAGTAATGTTATAAACCACTAAACCATAGCCTCTATTACCATAGCCACCAAGATTTCCCTGGTCTCTGTAATGTGCAATAGGAGTTATAACTTGATTATTTATCGTTACAATCCATTTTAAATAATCGCCAGTTGCTACATTATCCCAATTATAAGGAATATAAAGCAATGCTTCAGCAATGGCTGAATTGTTTTCTATAATAAATGTTTCGCTCCTATTTGTGCTTGAAGATGACATGTAAGATGCATCAGGTGCATTTATAATAATTACATCACCAGTAATTTCATATTCTCTTGTGATTTCACTATTGTTTAGTTTAGGGTATGCATAATCTTTTCCCAAATAACCATTATAACGAACAGGCAGTGAAAAGGTAAATGAAGAATCACTTACAATTACTGTGTAATTGGCTAAAGAATTAACTGCACCATATACAGTGTTTTCATCCACTGGCCTGATTTTTGTATCAACAAATGTGAAAACATTATCTTCACCAACGACAAAATTATCAATTACAAAGGAAGCAATTTCGGTATTTTCACTTAAAACTTTAACTTGTATATTTTTACCATCATCAGTACCGTTATTGACGACTGTCAGTGTTAATGTATTGTTTACTCCCGCCTGAATTGTATTTGTATACTCTGTTTTTAAATTAGCGGAAGAGCTTACATTTAATTTTGATTCAACTACTACAATCTTATGTAGAGAAAGAATAGTTCCTCCCGTAGCTTCAAAAAACAATACATTATTCTTTTCGATATCATTGCTAACATCCAATGTAAACATTTCAAGAGAACTAGAATTGCCTTGCCATACATTAGTGATATTATTTCCATTGAATATTATGTTTCCTTCATCGATTTCTGCACTGGCTGCGAATACATATAAATCTGATTTTAATACAAAAGCATTATTGATATTATCCAATTTTGTTAATTCACCGACTGTAGAATTTAAGGAATATTGTTTAGAAAGTAAATCTGCATTTTCAGTGATATATACTTTTTTAATAGTGTTTGCCAATGAATTATTAGTCAATACCATTAAGGATGACGGATATACAGCACATCCACTTCTGACTTTTGTTAATTCAAAGAGGTTATTGCCTGATTTTATAAATTCAGTTACATTATAAACTACCAGACCATATCCTCTATTACCATAGCCGCCAAGATTGGCCTGATCCCTATAATGAGCTATTGGAGTAACAAAATTATTGTTGAATACTGCATGCCACCTGTTATAATCTCCGGTTTCAATACTATCCCAGTTATATGGAACATAAAGCAATGCTTCAGCAACATCATTTCTATAATTTAACGTGAAGTTTTCAACCCGATATGTATCGGTTGAAGATGCATATTTTGTATAAGGTGAATTTACAATAATCACATCACCAGTAATATTATATACGCGTGTGATTTTGTCATTGAATTCTTGAGGATATGCATAGTCTTTTCCTAAATAACCATTATAGATAATAGGGAATGTAAAATTGGTAGAATTAATTAAGCCGTTTTCATCTTCAACAACAACAGTATAATTAGCCAATTTATGGGTAACATTAAATACTGAACTTTCATCCAATGGTCTTAAAACCGGATCAATGAATGAGAATTTATAGTAATTGCCTGCTTCATAATCTTCAACAATAAAATCAGCAATTTCTGTGTTTTCACTTAAAATTTTAATTTTTACATTTTTACTGGATTTTATACCAATATTTTCAACAGTTAAAGTTAAAGTATTGTTTATGCCCGCCTGAATAGTGTTGGTGTACTCTGTTTTTAAATAAGAATATGCACCCGGACTGTTATCAATAATCTTTATTTGAGCTGCCAAACTGCTTCCGTCATAGTAATCATCACCTGAATAAGAAATCAGTGCACCATAAGTTCCGCAAGGCAATCCTTCAAGAGAAATGTTTGCCAATCCATTGTTAATTTCACCAATATAATATTTACCGATGAATATTGATACAGTACCTGTAGCGTCATCAGATACTCTGACTAAAGCATTTTCACCATAAAATATTGTATCATTAACAAGTTCTAACTTTGAAAATACACCAGTAATATTTAATGTTTGAATATTTGATGCAATTTCAGTATAATAATTATCCTTATAATGAATAGCCTGTAATGTGTAATTACCAGGTTCAAAAAGCAAATCTTTAAAAATCACATTACCGTTTTTGGTTTGTCCAGTAACATTATATATTTCAATATTGGCATTATTTTTTACGATAAGAGTGACATTCTGATTGATTGCATAAATATCTTCAATATATCCATCATCACTATTACTTACACCATTTTCTCCCCAATAAGTTACATTTTCAAGTAAAATACTGCCTTCAACCCTGTAAATTGCATTTAAAAGTGTATTGTTTACCTTATAAATTGCTGTAGCAGCATACTCACTATCATCAACATTTAAAATTAATTCAACTGAATCTGCTGAATTATTTAAAAATGTAGAATTTGAGATGGTGTATGAAGTTCTATCTGCGAATATTGCAGATCCATAATTAGCTTCATTAAAAGTAAAATCAGTACCATTAATATCTATGAATTTAGCATATGAAGATATTGCTCCACCGGCTGTAGCTTTATTATATTTAAATTCTGAATTTGTAATTTCTGTTTTTGTAGTGGAAGTTGTTCCTGTAACATAATTATATAATGCACCACCCCTTTGAGCAGAATTACTGATAAAAGTAGCATTATCTACAACAGTTCCATAACTTCCAAGAAAAACTGCACCAGCATCAGAAGTTGCATTGTTGTTTTCAAATAATGAATTGAAGAGTTGATGTTTATAGCTTGAAAAATAAATCGCACCGGCATAATCTGCAGTATTATTCTTAAATATTGAATTATTTACAACACAGAACCTATTAGAGATATATACTGCACCACCACTTTTTAAAGCTTTATTTCTTATGAATTCAGAGGAATTTACCTCTGAAGATTCCTGATTAAAAAAGATTGCTCCACCAAAATTTAATGCGAAATTGTTATAAAAATGAGAGCCAGTTACAATTGCTTTTGAATAAGCATAAATTGCTCCACCACTTTTATCCGCAGTATTATTTTCAAAAATACAATTCACAAAATTTGTTAAAACAGCAGAACTGGTAGTATATACAGCACCGCCACCAGTAGTTCCAGGACTATAACAGTTATAGAATTTAGAATTTTTTATAATTCCATTTGGAACATTCCAATACAAAGCACCGCCCAAAGTACCATTTGAAAGATTAAATATTAAATTATCAATTGTTGTACCTTCTCCAATTACAGATAATGAACCACCGTTGGAACCTTTATTACTGGTAAAATTATTATTTCTAATATTTACATTATTTCCTTTTGAATATATTGCCCCACCCCATTTAGAAGCATTATTTTTTATAAATACTGAATTTTCAATTATTCCATTATTTCCATTCCACCAAACGGCCCCTCCATGGCCACCAGCAGAATTAGATTCAAATGTAGAATTTGCAATAAGACCGTTATTTCCAGTCCAATAAACTGCTCCACCACCCTCATAATTATAGGAGGTGTCTGTACCAGTAGCTTTATTGTTTATAAAAGAGGAATTGGCTAAAATTCCATTTTCACCTCCCCAATAAATAGCTCCGGCCAGTTTATCATTACCGCTTTTAATAGTAACATTATTTAAAATAACATTGTCTGCAGAAATTCTAAAAGCTCTAATAGTATTATTTGCATCTATAATATGGCCATTACCATTAATAGTCATATTTTTTGAAATTAATATAGTATTCTCACCATCATATCGAATATAATCTTTTTCAAGATTGATAGTAGAATTACCACTATCTACCAAAGATTGTAATGTCGTAAATGAATTATCATTAGCAGATAATAACTCATTATCCCCAGCTTGAAGTTCTTGAGTTGAATTATGATTATCAATTGCACTAACTCCCTGCAAAGTTAGTAAAATCAATAATATAATCAACAAAAGAATTTTTTTATTAAAATTTATCATACTTTTCACCAAATAATTATTAATTAAATTAATAATTAATTGAATATTTATATTACAAATGATATAAATTTTATTTAATTAACATATGGGAGAACTGATTATGAAATATAAAAAATTATTATTAATGCTAATTTTAATATTTATAATTCCTATAAGTTATGCAAATACAAATTTGACTGATGAAATAGGAATTAGCGATGAAAATGGACAAGTCTCATTAGAAAATCCGAACGAATACTATTTTAATTCATCACTGCCTACTGACGGTGACGGATCAAAGGAAAATCCTTATAATCATCTTGAGTCTTCAAGAATAAAAACAGACAGTACCCTTTATTTTGCAGATGGTAATTATGAATTAAATATAAATAAAAATATATTTAACGTGAAAATCATAGGTCAAAACACAGAAAAAACGATAATTGATTTAAAAAAACATACCTTAACAACATATAATTTTGCTGCTGAAAATATTACTTTGATAAATTACCATATCCAAAATTACTATGATTTAAATCTGACAAATGCCATTTTAGATTATGGCGAAGGAACATCCATGGATTCCTATGGAAATACTTATGGAGGAGCAATCTGTAATATTGGAGATACTATAGAAAATCCTACTTTAAATATCAATAATTGTACAATAAAAGAAAATATTGCCGATTATGGCGGTGCAATCTACTCAATAGCCGGAACCGTAAATATTGAAAATTCCATATTTTACCATAATGTCGCCAACGATTACGGTGGCGCAATAGCATGTGAGTATAATTACGCACTAAACATTAAAAATACCATATTTGAGCATTGTTACAGTTTAAGAAATGCCGGTGGCGCAATATACATAAGAGAAGCTGAAACAAAAATATCCAATTCAACATTCCGATACAATAAAGCGACATTTGGTGGAGCTATTTGTGACTTGGATACTTCCCTTGAAATAGCAGATTCCCAATTTTATAATAATACTGCAGCCTATGACGGCGGTGCAATATATAAAATGTATGGAAATATCACAATAAATTCATCTAATTTTAATGAAAACTATGCAAAAAATGGTGGAGGATTATTAATTGATAATTCAACACTAATTTTAAACAATAATGAAATTTATAATAACTTTGCCGATAAAGGTTATGATGTTTATAGTATTTTGAATATTGAAGAAATATTAAACGGCAATACCATTGAGGATTATTACAATCTAACTAAATTCAATATAAATTTTGAATCAAGTAATTATACAATGTATAAATACAAACCGGACATAATTGAAACATTACCTGAATATTATAATTTAGCTGATGACGGTTATGTAACACCTGTAAAAAATCAGCAAAATAGTGGAAATTGTTGGGCTTTTGCTGAATTGGCCGCATTAGAATCCTGTATCCTTAAATCTTCTGGTGAAAGCCTTGATTTATCTGAAGAAAATATGAAAAATCTCATTGCAATGTTTTCAGATTACGGCTGGAATGTATATACAAATGAAGGTGGAATTTATGAAATGGGTTTAGGTTACCTTACAAGTTGGTTAGGACCTGTTCTGGAAGAAAATGATGAATTTGATGATTTCAGTGTTTTATCACCACATTTAAATAGTATTATGCATGTACAGGACGTAGTATTTTTAAAAAGAAATAATGCATTGGATAATGATGGAATAAAAGAAGCTATTCTCAAATATGGAGGAGTTGCTACCGGAATATTCTACGATTCAGAAAATTTAAAACACAGCACTGCAGGATACTATTACGGAGGTAAAGAAGTTGGCAATCATGCCGTTACTATTGTAGGATGGAATGATACATATTCAAGTGATAATTTCTTGAAAAAACCGGCAGGAGATGGAGCATGGATTGTTAAAAACAGTTGGGGCAAAAGCTGGGGAGATAAGGGATACTTTTATGTATCTTATTACGATACCAAACTGGCTGAAATCGGAAAAGATTTTTACTCATATACATTCATATTAGATGATAAAGAAGAATATAATAAAAATTACCAATATGATATTGCAGGAATGACCGATTTCTTCAATACCGGCAGAACCAGCATTTGGTATCAGAATAATTTTATATCAGAAAGTTATGAAACTTTAAAGGCATTTTCAACATATTTCGCTACAACAACTGATTATGAAGCATATGTTTATGTAAATAATGTATTAAAGTCTGTTCAAGTCGGTTCTTCACCAGGCGGATATCATACCATAAAATTAACTCCTTATGTTAATTTAATGCCAAATGATACATTTAAAATATCAATAAAAATTAAATCACCAATCTCCGCCAGTTTTCCAGTAAGCGAAGGATCAATAACAAATAAAAAAACTTATTCTTCAAATATGTCCTTTTTCAGTTATGACGGTAAAATATGGTATGATTTATCCAACTACACCCATACATATGATACAAAAACATATTCCAGTCAGGTAGCATGTATTAAAGCATTTACATCATATGCCAACTTAAATTTTACTATCAATAATGTTTCAGGAAAAACCGATGAATCAGTTAGCATAACTGCTTCAATATATGGAGAAAACGGCGAGCTAATTAATGATGGAGAAATCATTTTTGAAATTGATGATGAAAAATACTCAGTAAATGTCACTGACAGCAAAGCAATTTTAAATTTAACATTTGAAAAAGCCAAAATATATAACATTACAGGATATTTTACCTTAAATAAGATTTATCAATATGCCATTGCAAATATTACTGAATTAATTCTCGAATTTAATATTGATAACTACAAATACCCAGAAAACATTACAGTAAATATAACATCAAATGTAGATGGTACAGCAACAATAACAATAAACAAACAAACATACCCAGTAACAATAAACAACAACAGCACAATCACAATAGAAGAACAACTACTGCCAGGAAAATAC
>ONIK01000023.1 GCA_900317865.1 uncultured Methanobrevibacter sp.
GATTTCATCATGTCTGCTAGATATAATACTGGTACTGGTTATTACTGGGTTGTCAGTTCAGATTCTTATGGTGTTGACTTAAGTTCTATCGATAATGTTGTTGATCATCCTGATTGTACAGGATCTTCCGCTACAAGTTATTTCAAATTCCATGTAACTGGTGACGATTATTATGTTAAATTAATTTTATTAAGTCCAACAGGCGAAGTTGTGAAAGAAATTGATTCTAACATGATAAACGGATAATAAAAATTATATAATTAAAACATGATATAATAGAACTTATTCGGTGATTTTACTGAAATAAGTCTTTTTTTTAATTTTTATAGTGGTCCACGAATTCCTTAACTATTTCTTTATCAAATTTATTTTTGTTCAGTGGACAGTAGTGATATTCATCACCCATTTTTAAAATAAAGCAGAGAGGCTCAATGGTACCTGAAGTCAATTTTTCAAGCATCATTTTTTGATTTTCGTGAAAAGCAAAGTAGATTATTTTATCCGTGGATATTTCTATTCTTTTGAACTGGATCTGGTCAATATCCTCTATTTCAAACATGTCTTTAATCATTTCTTCAAAGTTATCAGCCATTTTAAACCCCCGTAATCAATTCTCTAATTTCCTTTTTGGAAATCAATCTTATCAACGGCACAATTAACTTTAAAACATAAATGTCTATATTCATAAATCCTTTCAGGTTTAAAACTTCTCCGGTAAATGAAGGATGTGCTCTCAAATGGCTGTTTGGAATACTTGAATTAATGATCGCCAAAATTGCCCATATGTAACCAATATACTCTCCGGTTTTAGCAAAATTAGAAAAGCCAATGACCAAATCATTTTCAACTCTGTTGATATCGACGGCATCTAATAATTCATGCAGAAATTTTTTCAAATCATCAAAACAAGGTTTGGCCAGTTCGTATAGCTTTTTCAAATCCCTTTCATTTTCATCCTCTTCGGATTCATCATCATCGTCATCTTCGGATTTGAAATTATATGTATAAACTTTTATTTTTCTAAAAAGAATTATTTCAAGACATCCGTCATAATCTTTATCTATTTTTACCCATTTAACTTTTAATCTAATTCCGACAAGTAAAATAATAAAAATAAGTATGATGATTAATAGAATAATCATCAATAGGATGTTCAACATAAAATATAGGCCCTATTCTTTTTCTTCTTCATCATAGGTTGTAAATTCAGGTTCAATAAATTCTTCTTCATCTACATATTCGCTTTCCTGACTCATGTAGCTTTTAACTATGTCAGTAATAATTAAACCTAAATCAGATAATGCTTTGTTAGTTTCGGTTCCTTTACTTAAATCAAGTACACGTACACCTTCAGCATCATTTCCTTTTTTAGGAATCATAACCATTGAAATTGGTTCTACACCTGCACCTGCACCCGCAACATCGTTTCCTTCATTACCCATAAGGCTTTCACCAGCACCGAAACCTACTCCCATCCTCATTACAGGAATGAGAATTTTATCTTCGGTTTCAATAGGTGTACCGATAACATTATCGACATTTATGAGTTTACGTAATTCTTCAACTGTTGTTTTTATGTTTTCTGCCATAATATCTACATCCTAAATTAATATTATCTATGAATATTGTGTTTTAAATACTTTTTTAAAGCACTACAAAGTTGAAGTAAATGGGCTTTTTTGTATGGTTAATATGTTGGTTAAAAAAGAGGATGACTCAAAATTATTTTTTTAAATAAATTTTTTTTATAATTTTTTTAGGTATTTTGTTTATTATCTTGATGGATAAGTTCATTTTGTATTGTTTCATTGTATATTCGTTTTAAATTATGTGATATTGCGAGTAATTTTGCTTCTGTTTGTGTTCTTTTTAGTCCAGTGGTGTTGAATTCTGTTACTTTTAGATTTTGTTTTATATTTCCAAATGGCCATTCTACAGTTTTTGATCTTTTTTTGTAGATTTCTTGAGCCCATTCAGCGTCCATTTTTCTGAGCATTTTTATTTTGTTTGGATTTCCATAATCTGTTATTAGTCTGTTATGATTTTTTTTTCACAGTATTCGTGTTGTTTTGAGTATATTTTGCAGTTGTTTGTCCAATATATGGTTCGTGGATTGTTTTTTAGGGTTATTTGGTTTTCGAGTGTTTGCCCTATTGGGCAGATATATGTCTTTTTTTCTAAATTGAAGATGAATTTGTCTTTTCTGAATGGTTTATCCTTTTTATTGATTTTTAAGTTTTCTTGAGAGTTTTTGTGTGGATATGTATCCATCAAGTTGATTTTCTACCAGGTAATCCATGTTTTCGTTTGTTGAGTATCCATTGTCTGCTGAAATCTGAGTATTTGGAGGTAATTCTCTAAATATTGATTTTACTTGTTCTATTTGTGGAATTAATTCAAATACGTTTGTTGGATTTTGTGTTAGTGATGATGACACGATTATTCCTTTGTAATCGTCTACTTCTATTTGTAAATTGTAATCAAATTCCTTTTGCTCTTTTTATTTATCATCTATCTTGATTCAGGGTCGTTAATGCTGATTACATCATTAGTGGTCTTTTGGCGTTCTGTATCGATTTTTTCTACTTTTTTGAGAATTTTTTTGGCTGATTTTTTATCCTTTTGTGATTGTTCTAATAATTTTTTACTGCTTCTTCATAGTTTAAATTCGTTTTTATCACCTTTTGTGGTTTCTGTTACTTTTTTGTAAATTTATTCGAAGGATTTTTTATCAATTAATTCTTTTGGAACTGAATTTCCTGATTAATCTCCATGAATTTCATCTTCTTCTTCATCGAGTTCAATACTTTTTTGTAAGATGTCTTTTAAGAGGATTACTTGTTATTTGTTAGTTAAATTGTTTATTGATGCTTTGGCTTTGATTTTTGTCCTATCAATTGCAATATGTTTAAGTTTTACTAAATCCAATTCTTTTACCATTAAAACAGTTGTTTTAAATGCTTCATCGATTAATTCTGCATGATTTACTTTGGATCTGTTGATTGTTATGAAATCAGGCTTTTTTATGCCTGCTATTATATAACTAACATCTGTGGCCGATTTAGTAGCTATTTGTCTTCCAGGCAATCTTCCATCAAAAGCTCCCATTAAAACATGACGTAATAATATTTTACGACAATAAGCAGGCTTACTTGCTTTCTAACAATAATTTGCATCGAATTTTGAAAAATCAATTTCATCCACAACATTTTGAATAAAATAACATGGATGATTTTTTGGAATCAAATACCTCAAGTCCAAAGGAGTTAATAATTGCTGACCAATTTTATCCTCTATTAAAACCATAAAAAACACAACTAAAAAGTTAATTAACTATAATAATGGATTGTACTTCCCAGTATATAAAATTAAATGAAAAATAAGCAAAAAAAATTAAAAATTAATGAGAGTCATGTCCCATCCTGTGAAGTTAAAAAAAATAATTGATGATGGTTAAAAAAATAATCTGTAAGAAAAACTCACAAATTATCTTTTAAACTTTCAATAAGTTTGACAAGCAAATCTCTGTTTAAACGCAAATCACAATTCTTCACATGTGCAATTCTTTTAACTGAAACTTTACTTTTATCATATATCATTGTGTCAGAAGTTGTGAAATCATCACCTAATACATACCAGTTTTCCGGATCCTTTATCGGAACAGGATATAAATGACCAAATTTGACCATATTAGTAGTAGGATTTGATTTTGTATTTCCAAACCAACACCAGGTACAATAAACCATGAAATCATCATCCAAAATGTTTTTCCCAGTATTTCTAAAGAAACCACAATTTGTAATATATGTAGTGAATCCTGAGAAAATTGTGTGGGCAGCATCGTTGAAATAGAAGTTACAGCGTTTAATATCAAGAGTGGAATAACAATGACTTTCATAAAGGAATGAAATTACATTTTTTCCTTTGTTTTTGTAGAAATCACAATCATATATTTTGACTTTATCAAATCTAGGAATTATGTAAATCGCAGCAGCTTCATCTATAGCAGTATTGTAACCAAATGCACATTTTTGAATATTAATGTTTTCACTACATGAGTAAATCGCACCGCCATTATTTGCACTATTTCTTTCAAATAATGATTCAACAATATTTCCACGTTTGCTGTACCAGTAAATCGCACCACCATTAACTGCTCTGTTTTGTTTAAAAGTACAATTTTTCACTTGAGAATCATCAGTTGCGATGCCAAAGTAAATTGCACCCCCAGAATCTTTTACAATACAATTTTGGAATGTGCATCCGTTTATTTTAGTTTCGAATCCGGATTTTTCGAATGGCCCGGAGTTAGTTACATAAATTGCACCGCCGTTTCCAGCAGTACAATCTTGGAATATGTTTCCACTCACTTTACAGTAGCTTCCTATCATGAAAATTGCACCACCACCACCTTCTGCAGTACAATTTTGGAATGTGCATCCATCAACTTCACAGCAGTCTTTGGATATATAAATTGCACCACCGTTATGTCCTTTACTGTTTATAAAAGTACAGTTTTTGATTTTTCCATTAACACCTAAGCATTCAAGTACACCGCCGTCATATCCTTTGACGTTTTTAAATGTACATCCTTTAACGGTACAATTGTTACCATACCATTTGACTGCAGTAATTACATTAATGAAATTAATATTCCTTAAAACAACATTATCACTAAACACTTCAAACATTCTATAAAGATTTTTTCCATTTAAAGTATGACCATTACCGTCAATGGTTATTGGTTTGTCAATTATTATATCCTCTTTGGTATCCTGATACACATCATTATCTAAAATTAATGTATCGTACTCATTTAAAATTTCGATCTGATTTCTTAATTCAGTGAATGTTGTTCCATTGAATTTTACGACTTCTGGTACACAAATTTTATTATTTATAAAATCAAGCCCAATTTTTTTAAAATCGTTTTCGTTAAACTCACAATCATGACCAAAATAAACAAATTTTATTATACCATTATTGACACCACGATTCTTTTTAAAAGTACAATTTTTTATAGTGAGATTAACATTGGACAATATAATTGCAGGACATCCATTTTCAAAACGAATATTATTCAAAGTTACAAACGGTGAAGCAACAAAAACACCACCGGACTTATATTTCATGTCCATAGTAAAACCATTACCTTCAATAGTAATAGGCTTGACGACATTAAGTGGTGAAGAGGTATCTTGGACAACATTATTTGATAAAATTATCTTATCGCCAGGATTTGTAGCATTTAAAACTTTTGCCAACTCACTAAATGTGCTTCCTCCAAAAAAAGTATTTGTTTTAGTAGTGTCAATAGTATTATTTGTAAAATTAAGTCCGATTGCTTTTAAATCTCTTTCATTGAATTTACAATCACAACCCAAAAATCTTATCACAGTGTCATTGCCACCACAATTACTTTTAAAAATACAATTTTTTATAGTACCGCTAAAATTACCCCACATTAATGCAGGATTTCCATTTTCAAAACGAATATTTTTCAAAGTTACAGCGGGTGAATCAACATAAAATGCAGGAGCTTCATGTTTAATATCCAAAGTAAACCCATTACCATCAATAGTAAGAGGGTGATTAATTGGAATAGGACATATGAAACCTAAATCAACATTATTTAATAAAACTATCTTATCACCAGGATTTGAACAAACCACGGCACTTCCTAACTCAAAATAAGAGTTTCCATTAAAATAGATAACATTCTGATTTTCGTCTGTTTTACTTTCATTAGTAATATCTGAAGTTTCCACGGAATCATCTGATGAATTATTTTGACTATCACCAACCACATCAGAAGTTTCCACTGAATCATCTGATGGTATAGAAATGGATTGGTCATCCATAGAATTTATATCTGGATTATTATACATGCCAGAACAATTATTTAAATCAGCCGCAGAAGCACAGCCAATACCAACCATCATAATTACAAAAATTAACAAAGACAATAAAATTTTATTCATTTTTTAAAAATCCTCCAATTATTATTTTTAAAAAATATATTATATATAATATTTCGCATGTAAGTGCTTACTTACATTGAATAAAGCATAAAATATCTCTTAAATAAAAAAATAATATATATTAAGGATTTAATAAAAAAATAGTGAAAAAATATTCATTATAATAAAAAATATTTAATTACTCGGTTTGCTTCAGAACAATCAATTTGATCGACCACATTTTTAATAAAATAACATGGATGGTCTTCAGGAATCAAATTCCTCAAGTCCATAGGGACCAACATGGTCTGATTAATAGTATCATCATTTAAAACCATAAATAAAACAAATTATCCAGCGAGACTAGATAGACACAATCCACAATTAATATGGGTGTTTTTCTTAAGCACTTATATTCTTTTTATTACTTTTTTAGGAGTCTGTAAACATTTTATAGACCTATTGATTTTAAATTTTTTGCAGTTGAAATTTCACTTGGATAAAAATTCGTTCTAATTTTTCTTTAATTTTAATTTTAATTGTTTAAAAATAGTAAATTACTTAAATAAGTGGGGACAAATAATATTTCATGCCTAATATAAATAAATCTGTCCTCAATAATAATATGGGCTTTATACAACTTAAATTTTTTGATTGTGCTGACAAAAATATTGATCAAGAAAAAATCATTTCAGAAAGGTTTAATAAAGTACCAAATTTTGAAAATACTAATCAAAAACTATTTTTAGATGAAAATAATACATTTAAATATGATAATTCAATTTGTCCTAATTGTGGTGCATATAAAATAATTAAAAAAGGTATGATAACAAAAAACAAACAAAATATCAATGGAAAAACCACAGAATTTAAAGAACAGCTGTATCAATGCAAAAAATGTGGAAAAAAATTCGGAATAAAAAATAATCCATTAATTGGAGAACATAAACAATTTTTACAAGAAATTATTGATAAAATTCCAGGAATAATGAAAATTGGATATCAATCACTTCGTAAAATAAGTAAATACTTTGAAGTATTCCTTGGAATCCGAATATCTCACCAAACAATCAAGAATTGGTCCAACAAAAATCATGAAGAAACAATCAACAATGAAGAATTCGAATATTCCGGCTATTACTTATATGATGAACAATTTTTAAAACTTAATAGAGTTAGACATTACAGATTGACTTTATTTGATGCTATACTTAATGTTCCAGTCTCAGAACGAATAGTACGTCGCAGAATACCAAAAAATACCAAGAAATTTATATTAGATTCAACGAAAAATAAACCATTTATTTGTTTAACAACAGATTTATTCCCAATGTATCGTAATGTAGCTAACGAAATAGGAGTTAATCATCAGTTATGTGCATTTCATTTGTTCCAAACAATACACCACAAATTAAAAGTCTACTGTAGAATAAACAAGATTAATGGAAAAGAAAGGGACTATATTTATGAAAATGCACAAGAATTAAAAGATTGTTTCAGACAAAACTCAACAAAAGAAGCAATAGAACATTTTAAATTATATTTACAAAATTACAGAGCAATACCAGTAGTATTAAAAGATTTCATAAGAAAACACATCATCAATCACTTCCATAGATACGTACAACACTTAGGTGATGAAAATATTGAAAAAATATCAAACAAAGTCGAAAATTACTACAGACAAACCAATCCAGAAATAATAAAGAAATTATACAAAACTAAAAATGGAATTCTAACATTCTTGGACTATCAAATGAAAAATTGGACCGAAAAACATCTAAAAATCAAATACTCCTATAAAATTTTACAGACTCAAAAAAAAGAAAAAAGCAGAATCATAAGTATGATTCTGTAATGGATGCTACACCAGCACCGGCATCGTCAATTACACCTAAACCTTTTAAGGTCATTCCGATAGCTGCAAAAGTTTGAACTAATTCTTTGTAGGAAATGCATCCCATGTGGCCTATTCTGAAGACATTTCCTTTTAAGTGATCTTGTCCTCCAGCTAATTCCACACCATATTTGTCACGGGTTGTTCCTCTAAAGTCAGCATCTGCAATGCCTTCAGGCATTTTAACTGCAGTTACGGTTGCAGATGATACTGCTTCATCAGCGAATAATTCTAAGCCTAATGCTTTAACTGCTGTAACACTGGCTTTTGCTGCTTTGTGGTGACGTGCAACTCTATTTTCAAGTCCTTCTTCCATAACTATTTTCAATGCTTCGTTCATAGCATAAGTTAATGAAACGGATGGAGTATAAGGAGTTTCAGGTGGATTTTTGTTTCCACTTTTTCTTGCCGCTTTCAAATCTAAATAAAATGTGTTTGTTTCAACATTATCAACAGCTTTCCATGCATCGTCACTTAATGTAATTGCTGCCATTCCAGGCGGTGCTGCTAAACATTTTTGTGAACCTGTTACACAGACATCAATACCAAATTTTTCAACATCCACGTAGTCTCCTCCAAGGGATGATACGGTATCTACAATGTATAATGCATCATAATTTTTCATAACTTTACCAATTTCTTCGATTGGTGCAGCTACTCCAGTAGAAGTTTCGTTGTGTATAACTGAAATTGCTTTGATGTCTTCATTTTCATCAAGCACTTCTGCAATTTGTTTTGGTGATACTGCAGTTCCCCATTCAACTGCTAATTCCTGTGCCTCAATTCCGTGAGTTTGAGCTATTTTCATAAAACGTTCACCGAATTTTCCACCAACAACATTCAACATTTTTTCGCCAGGTGCAACGGTATTTGCAATAGCAGCTTCCATTGCGGCAGTACCTGATCCAGTTAATAAATATGATTTATTAGGGGTTTGGAATACTTTACTCATTAATTCTGTAGTTTCAGTTAATATTTCTCCATATTTTGCGCCTCTGTGATTAACAACAGCTTTTGACATTGCGGCTAAGACTCTAGGGTCTACTGTTGTTGGACCCGGAAGCATTAATAAAATATCATCCATTGATTTTCCTCCATTATAAAAAAAGATTTAGTATGGCTAAATCTAATTATTTATTTAATTTTTATACTTTTTATATATTGTCCTCGGAAATGTTTTTTCCGTTATAATCAAAGTTTTCTTCTTTAAAATACTTTAATTTTAAAATAATTGTTTAATTTCTTTTATTTAAATATTTAACGATGTAAGTAAGTACTTGCATTCGAAAACATTTATATTAATTGCTTTTTATAATTATATATTAAACTTATATAATTCAATGTGCAATTTATTGAATTGATAAAATATGGTTAATTATTCAAGAGGTTTATTATGAATAAATTTATATTTTGTTTATTGTTGTTGCCATTTTTATTGGTTAGTGTATGTGCTGTATCAGCATCTTCTGATTTAGGTGCTGATGTTCCAGTTATTGGTAGTGAGCATCCTGCTTTAGTTGATCATGTTGCTAGTGAATGTCCTACTTTAGATGGTCATGTTGCTAGTGAATGTCCTACTTTAGATGGTCATGTTGCTAGTGAATGTCCTACTTTAGATGGAGTCTGATCTTCCTGCTTTTGCTGCTAGTGAGTCTGGGCTTCTTGCTTTAGTTGGTAGTGAACGTCCTACTTTAGATGGTCATGTTGCTAGTGAGTCTGGGCTTCTTGCTTTAGTTGGTAGTGAGTCTGTTGCTAGTGAGTCTGGGCTTCTTGCTTTAGTTGGTAGTGAACGTCCTACTTTAGATGGTCATGTTGCTAGTGAGTCTGTTGCTAGTGAGTCTGTTGTTAGTGAGTCTGTTGTTAGTGAGCTTCTTGCTTTGGTTGGTAGTGAGTCTGGGCTTCTTGCTTTAGTTGGTAGTGAACATCCTGCTTTAGTTGGTAGTGAACATCCTGCTTTTGTTGCTAGTGAGCTTCTTGCTTTGGTTGGTAGTGAGTCTGTTGGTAGTGAGTCTGGGCTTCTTGCTTTGGTTGGTAGTGAGTCTGTTGTTAGTGAGCTTCCTGCTTTAGTTGGTAGTGAGCTTCCTGCTTTAGTTGGTACTGATTTTCCTGCTTTAGTTGGTCATGTTTGGTATCACTCATTAGGTGCTATCCAACTCCAATACTCTTATGAAAGTATTGTAAAAGATTCAAATATGGAAGTTTTCTCATATTTCCCATTCGGACCTCATTTAGCACCTGCTACTGAGACTTCAGTCAATTTTGAAAGTGGAGTTTAGATTTTCCCATAATGGATAAGTGGTTCTAATAATGTTAAAATCGTCTTTAAATTCAAATTCAGATTTGGATGATTCTATTAATAATCATCATATATTAGGGGATTTTATTTTTTTTCCCTGTCCTGTTGATAAGGAATATTGTTGTTATTTTGATTTGAGTTATTTAGAGAATTCAAATGATAATATTCCTGATGATTTAATTTTCATCCCAGGACCAAGATTTTAATTGTATTTTTTAAATACTTTTTTTCTAACTTTTTTACTGTTCAAATTTTCATTTTAGTAAAGTCCTTTGAATATGTTTAAATTAATTTCATGTCTGTGCATTCAACAGCATCAAACAATTTATTAGTATATATTCTACGAATAATTTTATTTTTTTAAATGATAAAAAGTAAACTGCTATTTTTTTGTAAGTTGATATGGGTAAATCTAAAGAAAAAAATAATTGAATTGATTCAGTCATAACATTCATCAAATTGAAATGCAGATTATTTGGCCTCATTTTAGATATTTGATGATTTTATCCGCATCTTTTTTTATGATATCTGCATGTGTTGAATCAATAGGAATGAGTTTGTAATTTGAAGATATTCCTGCTAATTGTTTTCTATACAGATTTCTTGTATCCAAATAAATTACAGGGGAATTGATTTTAGGATCATGGAAATGCCTGTTTCTATTGCAGTATATTACTTCAATAATTTTATTCGTAAATTCTTCATCTCCACCATATCCCAGTTTATTTAGTTCCGCTTTTAAAAGGGAATTGGTAATATCTTCCTTATTCAATTCAAGTTCGTAATCGAATATTAATGCTCCATCAATCAGTATGCATTTGCCAACAGTTTTGGTTTTTTCCAGACGTTCAGTGATTAATGATGCGAAAACACAGCCAAGGGAATATCCGACAATTATGTCTCCGTCCTGGAAAACGTCTTTAATTGCATCATAGTACATTTCAAGTGTGGAATCAAGACTGTCAATTTTTCTAATTTCTTCTAAAGGCAAGTCATATTTATAATCATCTATAAGGTATACATTGCCTTCAAATTCAAGTTTATTAATTAATTGGGAATATTGGAATGATAATCCTGAAAGTGGAGGGAATATGAACATATTTTGATCTTTCTTGCCTTTTTTAACTAAATTAAATCCATATTCAATTTTATTTCCATCGATTACTCTGGCAATTTCATACGGTGTTCTGCTGTTGAATATGCTTCTTGCATCAATTTGAATGTTCTCTTTTGCTAATATGGACACCATTTTAATTGCAATAATTGAATCTCCACCAATGCTGATGAAATCATCGTACAGACTGATTTGTTCCTGATTGAATACTTTTTCAAACGTTTCAACCACTATTTTTTCTGTTTCTGTTCTTGGTGCAACATATTCTGTCAGCAGAGTATCTCTATCAACTTTTGGAAGGGCATTTTTATCCACTTTTCCGTTTACAGTTAATGGGATGCTGTCTAATCTGATAACATGTGAAGGAATCATGTAGTTCGGTTTGTTGTCTCTTACAAAATCACATGTGTTGTTTTTAAGTTCACCATCTTCCATTTCATTTGATGTTACCACATAAGCTATCAGCTCATTATTGCCTCTGTTATTCATGGTCTGAACTGTTACATCATTTACAAAACTGATTTTTCTTATAACTGCTTCGACTTCCTGCAGTTCTACACGGTTTCCTCTGATTTTAACCTGTTTGTCATGACGTCCAATAATGGCCAGTGATCCGTCAGGCAGTAATCTTACCATATCTCCGGTACGATATAGTGTTGCATAATCATCATTATCATCAAATGGATTGTCAATGAATGCTTTTTCTGTCTCTTCATCACGGTTTAAATAGCTTTTTGCGATTTGGTAACCTGCTACGTATAATTCTCCAACAGCACCAATCGGCAGGCGTCTCTGTTCGTCGTCTAAAATGTATGCTTTTGTATTGTCGAGTAAATATCCGATAGATGAATAATCAATTTTATCTTCTATATCAATACTTGTAACATCAACACATGCTTCAGTAGGCCCATATGAATCTATAAATCTATAATCAGCATCAATTTCGCTTTTACCTAACTTTTCTCCTCCTGTTGTTAACACTTTCAATGATGTATTGTCAATCTGTTCTGTAAATAATTTTGCAACCTGTGTAGAAATTTCAGTATGGGTTACATTGTTTGTGATGAAATAGTCATTCATTGCATTCATATTCAGTTTAATTTCATCAGGAACTACAGTCAGACATGCTCCCGCACAGATTGATGGGAATACAGCTTTTATAGCCACATCAAAACCGATTGAAGCAAATAATGCATAAGTATCCTCTTTATTTAAGTTGAATTTTCTAATGTAGAATTCTGATAAGTTGAGTATTGATTTTCTGGTGATTTTAACTCCTTTAGGAATTCCTGTAGTACCACTTGTGTATAGGATACAGGCCAATTCTCCATAACTGTATGTTAATTCGGATAAATCACCAATGTTTTTATTCATGATGTCTGAAATGTTTAGAATAGCTGTTTTGTCAGATAAATGTTTAGCGCGTTCATATGTTTTGTCGCTGACAATAACTGCTTTTGCATCAATATCTTCCAAAATGAATTTTATACGTTCATCAGGGTGCGCATCATCCAGTGGAACATAAACTGCACCTGCAGATAAAACTCCCAAAATGCTGAACATGTACAGCTCTGATCTTTCAGTTAAAAATGCAACATTATCCTGTGATTCAATTCCCAGTCCTTTTAAGGATTCTGCTATTTCATTTGCAATGAAAGCTCCCTGGGAGTATGTGTATGATGCATCGTTATATGAAACCAGTTTGCCTTCGGGATTTTTTGTGAGATTATCATTAAATGCTTCCAAAACATCACTATATTTTAATTTGTGTTCTGTTTCATTATAACTGTCTAAAAGACTAATGTCTGAGTCTGGAGTATAGGCAATATCACTTAAATTATCTTTATCCAAAATCTGAGTCAGAACTTCTTTAAAGACTTTTGCAAAGCGTCCTATTGTATTTTTACTATGATTGTCTGAGTGACTGATATTGACTGCATAACCGTCATCCAAATCATTTACAACACAGATAATGTCTGAAACGCTGTCTACTTTATCACTATATATTATTTCATCTCCAACATCAGATACATCATTTAAATCGTAATTGTATTCGAAAATAACATCATTATTCAAATCAAATTCGCTTCTAAGCAATCTGAATGGATAAACCGTATTTGACATGGATTCTAAAATCAAATCAGAAACGTCGTTTAGATACTCATCAACTGCCTTGTTTTTGCAGTCTATAATGATTGGAATTGTATTTACATACATTCCCACAGCATTTTCAAGATAATCTCTGTGACGACCGTTTTCTGTAAATGTATAATAAACTTTGTCTGTACCTGTGAAGCGTGAATATGTATATGCAAATACTGCATTCAGCAGATTGCTTACTGTAATACCTAATTCATGAGTTAAGTCTTCAACACAGTCACGAATGCCTCTGATTGGGAGAATGACGCTGCCTTTTTCGCCGTCAACTTCATCCAATAGAGCTCCGATTTCATCAACATCGGCAAGTTTTTCCTTAAAGAAGTTGTATGCTGATTTATACTGTGATTCATATTTTGATTTAAATAATTCATTATTATTGCGGACAAAGCCTAAATCCACACTATCGTCCAATTCACCATTCAATGCATCATTCAAATCTTTTGTAATGATTGTTCTGGTTGTTGCATCTGTAATGATGTGATGTATGTTATAAAAGATTTCCTTGGATTTGCTATCATCAATAATATAGAAATCAACTAATGATTCGTTAAGATTGAACGGTTTGACGAGCTCGGAATGATTATCAACCTCAACCACTTTAATTGAAGGATAGCTGTCACAAATTATAAGTGGCATATCTTCAGTATCCACAATACGGGATTTCAAAACGGGATGCCTGTCAATTACTGCATATATTGCATCTTTGATTTCATTAATTGATTTGGTGCTGTCGCATTCAACAAAGCCCGGACCTGCATATGCAATTCCTTTATCGTTCATTTTTTCATCTAAATAAAGACCTGTCTGAACTTCAGATAAACAGCAGACAATATTTTCATTTTTGTAATTGCCAATGAAGTCCAGTTCTTCCTTAATATTTTCAATGAAAAGATCAAATCCGTCGCCAATGTAGGTATTTTCAGCATATATTCCTCCGATGACATAGGAATCATCTAAACGGGAAACATTTAAACTGATACCGTAGGATTCGGATTCAATTTCATTGTCTCCGGATAAGGAAATTTCAAATGATTCAAATAATTCATTTTCAAATTCAAATTCGGTACTTAAGAAGTTGAAAGTAACAGGACAATTCTTGAATTCTAATTCATTTGTAGTATAAATTAAAGATGCGTAATTTAAACCTAAATTATTAACTTCATTAAAAGCTGTTTTAAGTCTGTAAACATCATTTACTAATGATATATCGTCATATCCATTATTTGTTTTTACTTGTACAGGATATTGGCTGGTAAACCAACCTATTGTTCTTGTAAGGTTTGCTATATCCTCATCACGGCCGTATGATTCACGGTTGAATATGATATCTTCATCGTATGTCTTTTTATATGCTCTGGCTATTGCCAAGGCCAGATATTCCTCTTCAGATAGATTCAAAATATTGTCTGCATCATAATTTATGTCAGTATTGATTTTAAATCCTTGAGTTTTTCCCTTAATATTTGAATCGTCTAAAGATTTGTTGATTTTTATCCAGTGCTCTTTTTCATCATCGGAAATATTTTCTACCAGTTCTTTAACATCTTCAACCCAATATTTGTATGGGTACGCTTTTGGAATTTCAATTTCTTCTTTGGCTTTGAGAGCATAATAAATACTTGTCAAATCATTGATTAATATGTTCCAGCTTACACCGTCAATTATTAAATGGTGTATGGCGCATATTATGTAGGATTCATCATTATAATGAATAAGATTGATTTCTATCAGGTTATTTAAAATATTCAGTGATTTGACTGAATTAATGTAGATTTCCTCTACTCTTCTTTTAAAATTATCTGTAATTTCATGCTCGTTTATTTCACAGACGCAGGTATTTACAGGCATTATTTCCTGAACTGCTTTTCCATTTTCAATTTTATAGGATGCACGAAGCATGTCATGAAGATTGGTCAATTCATTTAAAGCACTTTGCAAAACGTTCTTTTCTATTTTTTCTTTTGATTTTAAGAAGAATGGTTGCATATACTCATCAGATTTAATCTGATCAAAGTAAAATGACTGAATAGGGAGTAGGTCGACTTCACCTTCAACTGTATCATAGCTGATGATTTCTGCAGAATCTACATTTTGTGCAATTAAGTATGGAGTTTTATGATTCAATATATCTCTAGCGGTGCATGAAATATTATTTTTCTCAAGCAATGCAATAACACGAATTGCCGTGATAGAATCTCCACCGAGATGGACGAAGTCATCATTTAATCCAATGCCTTTTTGATTAAATACAACTTCAAAAGCATCCACAATAACCTTTTCCGTTTCATTTGTAGGGGCAACATATTCTACACGTAAAGCATCCAAATCAATATCTGGTAAAGCTTTTTTATCTACCTTGCCGTTAACGTTTAAAGGAATCTCATCTAACTGGATAACATATGAAGGAACCATATAATCTGGTTTGTGTTCATTTACATAATCGCAAACTAAATCATTAATGTTTTCAACTTCACAATTTGCAACAACATATGCTGCCAGTTCATTGTTGTTCGCATTTTTAATTGTCTGCAGGGTAACATCTTCAATTTGTGGCAATTCACGAATCGCTGCTTCAATTTCAGACAATTCAACACGATTACCACGGATTTTAACCTGTTTGTCACGACGTCCGACAATACCTAATGTTCCGTCATCCAGTACTCTCACCATATCTCCGCTACGGTATAGTACGCCATAATCTTTATTATCTTCAAACGGATTGTCTAGGAATGCTTCATTATTTTCTTTTTCACGATTCAAATAACCGTCAGCAATCTGATAACCGGCCAAATAAAGTTCACCAACTGCACCTAAAGGAACACGTCTTCTTTCATCATCTAAAACATAGGCTTTAATGTTGTATAACAGATGACCAATGGAAGAGTAGTCAATTTTATCCTGTTCTTTTATGGCAGTTATGGATACACAGGCTTCAGTTGGACCATATGAATCAACAAGTATATATTCGGTAGAATAATCAATTTCTCCTAATTTTTCTCCTCCAGTAACTAAAATTTTCAGTGAAGAACTTTCAAATTCATTGATGAACAGTTTAGCTACCTGTGTTGGGAGGTGGGCATGAGTAACGCCACAATTAATGAAATGTTCATTTAATTTTTTCATATCTAACCTGATTTCTTCAGGAATTATATTTAAACAGGCTCCAACGAAAAGTGAAACGAAAATACTTTTTATTGCGCCGACGTCAAAACCGATGGATGCGTATAATGCAAACGCGTCTTCCTGTGTCATGTTTGACTTGTCTGCATAGTATTCAATATAATTTACAATTGATTTTCTTGTGATTTTTACTCCTTTTGGAATGCCTGTAGTGCCGCTGGTGTATAAGATACAAGCCAAATCACCATAAGCTACAGGTAAATGTGTTAAACAATCAGAAGCATCATTTATAATTTCGGATATGTTTAGAATAGCACAGCCATTATCCAAATTGGATGCGCGTTCTTCAGTTTCATCGTTGACAATAACAACCTTGGATTGCGTATCTTTTATCATAAAACTCAAACGGTCATCAGGAAGAGCATCATCCAAAGGAACATAAACGCCGCCTAAAGACATTATGCTTAAAACGGATAGAAGATATAATTCACTGCGAGGAACTAAAAATCCAACACAATCTTGAGGTTCAACACCTAAATTAACTAATTTTTCGGCAATTTCACGAGCTATGAATGCACCTTCGCCGTAAGTGTATGAAACATCGTTATATGATACCAGTTTATTATTCGGATATTTTGAGAGATTGTCATTAAACGCATCTAGGATGTCGCTGTAATCCAGAGGATTTTCAGTCTGATTATATTTGTCTAAAATTTCAATGTCTCTTTCGCTTGTGTAATCAAGATCAGATAGCTTTTCGCTTTCCATTATCTGTGACGTTATTAATTTATATGATTCACATAGTCTTGCAATTGTGTTTCTTGAATATTTATTACCATAATTTATGTTTATTCTGTAATTGCCGTTGTTGTTTATAATGTCAACATTTAAATCAGCTATTGTATCATTCATGTTGCTGATGATGTTGATATTACTGTCATTTCTTTTTTCTAAATCATGGTTAAACCATTCCGGAAGATACTGGAATAATATGTTGGAATTAATGTCATACTTATTGACCAGTTCTCTGAAAGGATAGAAATTATATTGCATTGTTTTATAAATGATTTCAGATGCATGTTTTATAAATGAAGAGATGCTTTGATCTTGACAGTCAATTAACAGAGGCAATGTGGTAACATACATGCCGATACTGTTTAAGTTATTGTATCTGTCACGTCCGTTTTCTGTAATGTTAAATAATGTTTTGTCATTGCCCGTAAATCTAGATAGCGTATAAGCAAAAATACTTGTGAATAAGATATTTTCGCTGATGTTATTGTTTTCTAAAAATTCATTCAATATGGAAGTATCAATCTCCAAATCAATGGTATGGTTGCCCGGACCATTAGGATTAATGTCTTCCAATAAGCTGGTTATATTGTCATTATCTGATAGTTGTGATGCATAGAATTTATCAGCATCTTCATATTCTTCGGTTTCTTTTATTTGCTGGTTAAATGCAGCTACTTTTAAAAATGATGTATCAATATCAACTTTTTCATTATTTAATATCTTCATTAAATCATTTTTAAATACTCCTTTGGATAATCCGTCAACTATAATGTGGTGGAATACAGCAAATAAACTATATTCTTTATCATTTTTAATAATCAGGAATCTGCATAAGCTGTCATATAAATCAAATGAGGAAGTTAAGAATGAATATAGTGAATCTTCATCATATTCACTTTCAACCAGAATTTCAGGTTTGCTTCCTTTTACCAGATAAGGAACTTCATAATCATTGCTTATGCGCATATTCAGTATAGGATGAACATTTATCATTTCATTTAAAGCATTACATATATTTTCCAGTGAATGTGTGTTTGGAATATCTATATGTGTCATAATAAGATATGAATCAACCTTGTTGTTTGCAATGATGTCCAGGTATACGTTTAACTGTGATTCATTCAGTGGACAGCCGCTTTCAAGGTCGTAGATATCCAAATCAAATTCATTACCCTTAATATTATCTGCAATCGCTTTAGGTGTTTTCAAACTTAATATTTCTGCAGCTGAAATTGTATAATCATCAAGATGTGATATTAACTTTATTGCTGTTAATGAATCTCCACCTAATTTGGAGAAATCGTCATAAATACTGATTTTTTCTATATTGAATGTTTTTTCAAATGCTTCTACAATGTCCTTTTCAGTTTTTGTTGCCGGAGCAACATATTCTCCATGTAAACTGTCCAGGTCAACTTCAGGCAGTGCTTTTTTATCTACTTTTCCGTTATTGTTTAATGGGATTTTGTCTAATTTTACAATAAAGGAAGGAATCATATATTCTGGTTTGGATTTTCCAATATGTTTTGTAATTATTTCATCGAGATTATCTGTTTCTGTACTTGAAACAACATATGCAACCAGTTCATAATTTGATCCGTGTTTTATTGTTTGGACGGTCACGTCTTCAACATAATCGATTTCACGAATGATTGATTCGATTTCAGACAGTTCCACACGGTTTCCTCTGATTTTAACTTGGCTGTCACGGCGTCCGACTATAGCTAATGATTTATCAGGAAGTACTCTTACCATGTCTCCTGTACGGTACAATACATTGTATTCCTCATTATCATCAAATGCATTATCGATAAATGCTTTATCTGTCTCTTCATCACGATTCAGGTATCCTGCAGCTACTTGGTAACCGGATATACATAATTCTCCAATAGCGCCGATTGGAACACGTCTTAGGTCATTATCAAGAATATATGCTTTGGTATTGTAATTTAGGAAACCTATTGAATTGTAATCAATTTTATCATCATTTTTAATTGATGTTACAAAAGAAAATGTTTCGGTAGGTCCGAATCCGTCAACTAATTGATAATCATTGTTGTTTTCGTATTCTCCTAATTTTTCACCACCTACAAGTAAAACTTTCAGTGTATTGTTTTCAGTGTTTTCCATGAACAGTTTTCCCACTTGTGTGGTCATCATGGTGTGTGTGACGCCCTGTTTGATTAAATAATCGTTCAATTCTTTTATATTTAACTTGATATCTTCAGGTATGACTGACAGGCAGGATCCGGAATAGATACATTGTCCTAAAGCAAGAGTACCTGCGTCAAAGCCGATTGTAGCATATAAACCGTAAACATCATCTCGTGTAATGCCGTATTTTTCTTCGTAGTACTGCATAATGTTAAGAATTGATTTTCTGGTAACTTTAACTCCTTTTGGAATGCCTGTAGTACCACTTGTGTATAAAATACAGGCCAAATCATTATAAACAACAGGTAATGTTGATAAAACACCAGTATCTTCTTTTAAAATGTTTGAAATATTTAAAATAGTAACATCATCATTTATTAAATCAGTGGACCTTTCATAAGTTTCATCACTTACAATAAGAACTTTGGCATTTGAATCATCCAGTATGAATTCTAAGTGTTCATCTGGAAGTGCACCGTCTAAAGGAACATAGCAGCATCCTATAGACAATACTGCCAATATATTAAACATATAATATTCATTACGTTCCACTAAAAATGCAATATTGTCTTCTGCTTCAACATCCAGTTCTTTTAACTGTTTAGCTATTTTATCAGCAATAAATGCACCTTCACCATAGGTGTATGAACGATTTTTGTAGGATACAAGTTTATTTTCAGGATATTCTGAAAGGTTATTGTTGAATGCATCCAATATGTCATCATATTCCAATTCATGTTCTGTTTTATTGATGTCATCTAAAAGTTTTAAATCTTCTTCTGCGATAATATTGATGTCGGATAAACAATCATAATTGGTTATTTGGGATAATACTAATTTATATGTTTCACCAAATCTTTCAATCATGTCTTTTGAATATTTTTCACAGTACTTTAATCTTAATATGTAGTCATTTCCGTTCTGTATAACTTCTGCACTGAAATCATTAACCAAATCTCCAATATCATCAACATTTTCTGTATTATTATCGACTTCAACAGATTCATCCATGCCGCTGACCCAATCAGGGATATACTGGAAAATGATGTTTGAATCGACGTTGTATTTTTTGGCCAATACTCTGAACGGATAGTAATTGTATTTCATTACATCATATATCACATGGGATACTGAATCCATATATGATTGGATATTCTTATTTTTGCAGTCAATAAGTAATGGTAAAGTGTTTACATACATTCCTATTGCATTAAAATTATTAAATTTGCTTCGTCCATTGTCTATAACATTAAATACATTTGTATCGCTGCCTGTAAATCTTGATAGGGTATATGCAAAAATACCTGTGAATAGTATGTTTTCACTGATGGAATATTTCATTGCAAATTTATTAATTAAATTTTTGTCAAATCCTAAATCAATGATGAGGGTACCTGGCCCATCAGTATTTTTGTCATTTGGTAAAATGCCTGCATCTTCTGCATCTGCAAGCATTGAATCGTAGAAATCACCTGCCTCTTTATATTCTTCTGTTTTTTGGATTTGCTGATTGAATGCAGATACTTCTAAAAATGACTTATCTATTTCAATCTCTTCATTATCAAGTATTTTAAATAAATCTTTTTTAAATACATTATGTGATAATGCATCAAATATTATGTGGTGGAAAGATGCAAATAATTCATAATAATTTTTATTTTCAGTAATTATAAATCTGCATAAGCTGTCCTCTAAATCAAATGGTTTATTTAAAAATTCATTGACTGATTCATTATCTATTTCAGATTCAAGAATAATGTCAGGTTTTCTTCCATTTACTAAATACGGGGTTTCAAATTCATTGCTTATATGTGTTTTTAAAATCGGATGTATATCCACCATCTCATTCATCGCATCTAAAATCCTGTCCGGACTATATTCTTTGGATATCTGTATTGAAAATTGTATTTTGTATGCATTTATTTTATTTTGTGCTATAATATCTAGATATACATTTAATTGTGGTTCATTTAATGGACAACCGGATTCCAAAGAATAAACATCCAAATCATAAGAATCTTGGCTAATATTTTCAGCAATATTTTTTGGTGTTCTCAGACTTAAAACATCAGCTGCTGAAATGTTGTATTCCTTTAGCATTAGTGTTAATTTTATTGCCGTTAATGAATCTCCGCCCAATTTGGTGAAATCATCATAAACACTGATTTTTTCTATATTGAATGTTTTTTCAAATGCCTCTACAATGTCTTTTTCGGTTTTTGTTGCCGGAGCAACATATTTTTCATGCAAACTGTCAGGATCAATTTCAGGCAGTGCTTTTTTATCTACTTTTCCGTTATTGTTTAATGGGATTTTTTCTAATTTTACAATAAATGAAGGAATCATGTATTCTGGTTTGGATTTTCCAATATGTTTTGTAATTATTTCGTCAAGATTATCTGTTTCTTTACTTTCAACGACATATGCAACCAGTTCATAATTTGATCCTCGTTTTATTGTTTGGACAGTCACGTCTTCAACATAATTGATTTCACGAATGATTGATTCGATTTCAGGCAGTTCTACACGGTTTCCTCTGATTTTAACCTGATTGTCACGGCGTCCGACAATAGCTAGAGTTCCGTCATCCAGTACTCTTACCATATCTCCGCTACGGTATAGTACGCCATAATCTTTATTTTCATCAAATGGATTGTCTATGAATGCTTCATTATTTTCTTTTTCGCGGTTTAAATAACCGTCAGCAATCTGATAACCTGCCAAATAAAGTTCACCAACCGCACCTACAGGGACACGTCTTCTTTCATTGTCTAAAACGTAGGCTTTAATGTTGTATAACAGGTGGCCGATGGAAGAATAATTGATTTTGTTCTCTTCTTTAATGGCAGTTACAGATACACAGGCTTCAGTCGGACCATATGAATCAACAAGCATATAATCTGTAGAATAATCAATTTCACCTAATTTTTCTCCTCCCGTAACTAAAATTTTCAGTGAAGAACTTTCAAATTCATTGATGAACAGTTTTGCTACCTGTGTTGGGAGGTGGGCATGAGTAATGTTGTTATTAATGAAATGTTCATTTAATTTATTCATATCTAACCTGATTTCTTCAGGAATTATATTTAAACAGGCTCCAACGAAAAGTGAAACGAAAATACTTTTTATTGCACCTACATCAAAACCGATGGATGCATATAATGCAAATGTGTCTTCTGAGGTCATGTTTGACTTGTCTATATAGTATTCAATATAATTTACAATTGATTTTCTTGTGATTTTTACACCTTTAGGAATGCCTGTGGTACCGCTGGTGTATAAAATACAAGCCAATTCACCATAAACTACAGGTAAGTGTGTTAAACATTCTTCAGCATCATTTATAATCTCAGATACATTTAAAATAGTGCAGTCACTATCCAAATTGGATGCGCGTTCTTCAGTTTCATCACTGACAATAACAACTTTGGATTGAGTATCATTCAATATGAAGCTCAATCGATTGTCAGGATGGGCATCATCTAAAGGAACATAAGTTGCACCGATAGATAATATGGCCAGTATACTAAACATATAGTATTCAGACCGTTCAGTTAAAAATCCTACAGGATCATTTATCTTAACGCCCATTTCTTTTAATTTTTCGGCGATTTTATTCGCAATAAAAGCACTTTCTTCGTAACTGTAGGTTTTGTCCTTAAATGATACGAAATTATTGTTCGGATATCTTGAAAGATTATCATTAAATGCATCCAATACGTCATTATATTTTAATTTGTGTTCTGTTTCATTGATTTCGTCTAAAAGTTTTAAATCTTCATCACAAACATAATTTATATCGGACAATTCATTTTTATCAAATATTTGAGTCAATACTTCTTTATATGCTTTCACAAATCTGATCATTGTTTTTCTAGAGAATTTATTGCTGTGTTCAACCTTGATAAGATAGCCGTCATCAAGATTGTAGATTACACATAATAAATCAGAAATTAAATTAAAACCAATATCTTCAATATTAATTCCGTCTTCGACATCGGATATATCATTTAAATCATGATTATATTCAAAACAGACATTATTATTCAAATCAAATTCATTGGCAAGTAATCTGTATGGATAAACGCTGTAAATCATTGAATCTAAAATTAAATCAGACACATAATTTAAATACTCTTTAACTGAGGTGTTTTTACAGTTAATCACTAAAGGAATAGTTCTGACAAACATTCCTAATGCATTTTGAGAATATTCTTCATGACGACCGTGCTCAGTGAAGTTGAAGTAAACTTTATCGTTGCCTATGAATCGTGAATATGTGTATGCAAATATTGCATTCAGTAAAGAACCTATGGTAATTCCATTTTCATGAGCAAATCTTTCCATTTGTTCACGAATACCATGCACAGGCAAGGTAACAATTCCTGAATGGCCATCAATATCTTCTAATAATTCTGTAATGTCATTTAAATCATTAAATTGGTCATTAAAGAAATCATGTGTTTCTTCGTATGTATTTTTATATTTTGATTCAAAAGCATCAAGACTGGCTTTAATGAAACCTGTGTCTATTTTACTGTCTGACTTTTTATTTAAAATATCATTCAAGTTATCGTTAATTACAGTTTTTGTTGTAGCATCACTGATTATGTGGTGTATATTATAATATATGATTTTGGATTTTCCATCATCTACAATATAAAAACGTGCCAATGATTTATTTAAATCGAATACATCGTTAATTTTTGAAAAGTCTGCTTCGTTTGTGATTTTGATTTGAGGGTAGCTGTCACAAACTAAAAGGGGCATATTCTCGTTATCTACAATACGCCCTTTCAAAATTGGATGTTTTTCAATTAATTTGTCAACGGCAGCTGTGATTTCATTAATCGGACAATTTAAATCACACTCATAAAATCCGGGATTTGCATATGCTGTACCTTTATCATGAACTTTTTCATCTAAATAAATACCCCATTGAGGTTCGGATAAACAGCAAACGAGCCCATCGTCAAATTGATAGTTTTCAATAAAGTCTAGCTCTAATTTAATGTTTTCTATAAATGTTGGGTATTTGTCTCCAAGATAGGTGTCCTTAGCATAATCTCCACCAAGGATATATCCGTTTTTAACTTTAGCAATATTCATGGTTATTCCATAAGAATCGGATTCAAAAATGTCAGTATCAACATCTTTATCGGATAGATAAATATCAAGTGATTCAAATAACTTGTTTTTAAATATAAATTCTGTACTTAGGAAATTAAATGTAACTGGGCAGTGTTTGTATTCCAGTTCGTTTTTTAGGTATATTAAAGATCCATAATTCAAACCTAAGTCATTGATGTTTTTAAATTCCTCTTTAAGTTTATAAACATCCAGCATCAAGGAAATATTATCTTCGCCATTAATCAAATCAAGTTCTACAGGATATTGGCTAGTAAACCATCCGATGGTACGGCTGACATCAGCTAGTCTTTCCTCACGTCCATGTGATTCACGATTAAAGATGATGTTTTTGCCGTAAGTCTTTTTATATGCACGGGCAATTGCTAAAGCCAAATACTCTTCTTCAGTCAGTCCCATTATATTGTCTGGATTAAACTGATTTTCGGTTTTAAAACTGAATACTGTACTTGGTCCACAAATTTCAGAATCATCCAGAGAGTTATTAATTTTCATCCAGTGCTGTTTTTCCTCTTCAGAAATATTATTGGCCAATTCTTTAATATTATCTACCCATAATTTATATGGATAAGGTCTGATGAGATCGATTTCCCTTCCTGATTCTATTTTATAATAAAGATATGATAAATCATCAATTAGAATACTCCAGCTGACACCGTCAATAATTAAGTGATGAATTATAAACATGACGTAGCTTTCATTATTGTGGTGGATAAGATAGATTTGCATTAAGTTATTTTCAACATTCAATGAATTAGGGGCGTCCATGAAGATATCCATCAATGTTTCATTGATATCATTTTCGGAATATATTTCATTAATTTCGCAAACTCTGGTATTTACAGGTCTTATTTCCTGAATTGGTTTATTATCTTCAAATCGGTATTTTGCACGTAACATATCGTGGATATTGGACAATTTATCAAAAGCTTTTTGCAATGCATTTAAATCAAGTGTCTGATTTGCTTTTAAGATAAAATGCTGGTTGAATTCATTTTTATTAATTTGATCAAAGAAATAACTTTGGATAGGATGCAAGTCAACAATACCTTCTACTGCATCATATGAAACTTTTGAAACACTTTCTATATTTTTGGAAATTAAATAAGGGGTCTTATAATTCAATATGTCCTGTGCACTGCAGGATATATTCTTGCTTTGAAGTAATGAAATAACTCGTATTGCCTTGATGGAATCTCCACCCAAACGAATGAAATCATCATATAAACTAATCCTGTCCTGATTCAATACGTTCTCAAATGTTTCTGCAATTATTTTCTGTGCTTTTGTGACCGGAGCAACATATTTTGCATGCAAATGTTCCAGATTAACTTTAGGTAATGCTTTCTTGTCCACTTTACCATTCACATTTAAAGGAATTTTGTTTAAAGGCATAATAAATGAAGGAACCATATAATCGGGTTTATGTTTTGAAACATATTCTCGAACATATTCTGCCAGTGAATCAGGGGCAAATTCTTTAGAGGCAACCACATAAGCAACTAATTCATTACTTCCGTTATTATTTGCAACCTGAACAGTAACGTCATCAACATAACGTATTTTTCTAATTGCTGATTCGACTTCAGGTAATTCTACACGGTTTCCTCTGATTTTAACCTGGCTGTCACGACGGTCCACTATGGCCAAGGTTCCGTCAGGTAAAAATCTGACCATGTCTCCCGTACTGTAAATGTATTCATAGCCTTCTTCATCATCAAATTGATTCTCAAAGAAGGATTTTGCATTTTCCTCTTCACGATTCAAGTATCCTGGAGTTAACTGTGCTCCTGCAAGATATAATTCTCCAACAGCTCCCAAAGGTACACGTCGACGTTCATCATCTAAAACATAACCTTTAACATTGCTGATGAATCTTCCGATACTTGTATGGTGTATACGTTTGTTGGCAAAAATGCTGGTGGAAACAGCCAAGTTTTCGGACGGACCATATGTTTCAAACGGACCGATTGAATCAGGCGCATTCAATTCACCTAATTTCATTCCACCGAAACACAGTAATTTTATTGTAGTTTCCATGCCGCTTTCAGCGAATAATTTACCGACCTGGCTTGTAATGTAAGTGTGGGTACAGCCGTGTTCAACATAATATTCATTTAAAGCTTTCAAATCCAATCTGATTTCTTCAGGAACTACATATAATGAACCTCCAGTAATAACTGGGGCATATAATGCAGCTGTATGGATATCAAATACATATGAACAGTGCATACCGTAAATGTCTTCTGATGTAAATGATGTCTCATCAACATACCATGAAATGAAATTGTTTATGGCCTTTCTGGTAATCAGAGTTCCTTTCGGAGTACCTGTTGTACCGCTGGTATATAAAACACAGCCAATGTCTTCATCATCGGTACTTACTATATTCAGTTGATTTGAGCTTTCAATTCCAGATTTAATCATGTTTGAAACATTTAAAACATTAATATCTAAATTATTGTCGGCTATGATGTCCAGAATATCTTTTTCCGTTTCATCTGTTACGATTACAACACCTGAGTTAGTATCCTTAAGCATCAATATTATTCTGTCTTCAGGATAATGTGCCTCAATAGGAACATAAATGGCACCTGAGGTCAAAACACCAAGGCTTGCTAATAAAAACCATTCTGAACGGTCAACAAATAATGCAACAAAGTCCTGTTTTTCTATACCTAAATTCTTTAATTGGTCAGCTATTTCATTAGCTATGAAAGCACTTTCTCCGTGCGTGTAGGAAATGTCATTATATCCGACAAGAATATTGTCTTCATATTCTGCAAGATTTTCATTGAATTTTTCCAAAATGTCTCCGTATTCAAATTCAGTTTCAGTTTTATTGTAGGAATCCAGCAGTTCCAAATCTGATGAAGTGATGTAATTAATGTCTGATAAATTATTGACTTCAATTATTTGTGATAAAATTAAATTATAGGTTTCTGCAAAGCGCATCATAGTATTTTTGCTGTATTTGTTGGAATACATTATGTTTAAGCTATAATTGTCTCCATTTTGTATGACATTAACATTGAAATCGCTGATAAAATCGGACATGTCATTTAGCATATTATCCTCAATGTCTTTATCATTACTGAAGTCTCCAATCCAGTCTGGCATATACTGGAAAATAATGTTTGAGTTTATATCATATTCATTAGCCAATAATCTAAATGGATAATAGTTATATCTCATCACATCATAAATTAAATCGAATATATATGTAATAAACTCTGCAGAGGCTTGATTTTTACAATCAACGAGCAACGGCAATGTATTCACATACATTCCTATTGAATCGAAATTGTCGAATCTGTCACGTCCGTTTTCAACAATGTTGAATAATACTTTGTCATCGCCTGTAAATCTGGATAGTGTATATGCAAAAACGCCTGTAAATAATGCATTCTCGTGGATATTATTTTTGTCGATAAATTCTTTGATGTTATTGTTTAATTCGATTGTACACATGCCTGACCCATCAGAAGATATGTCGTCTAATAAAACGCTAACTTCATCGACATCACACAGCATCATGTCAAAATAGCCTTTTGCAATATCATATTCTTCCGTTTTTTGGATTTCCTGATGGAATGCAGATACCTTTAAGTATGATTCGTCTTTATCAACTACCTTGTTGTCGAGAATATTCAATAAATCTCGTTTAAACACAGATTTGGATAAACCATCAAAGATTAAATGGTGGAAAACTGCAATTAACTCATATTTATCTGCTTTTTCAACAATTAGGAATCTGCATAAACGTTCATGTAAATCAAATCCTTTATTTACGAATCCGTTAATTTCTTTATCATCAATATCATTTTTAGTTAAAATTTCAGGTCCTTCGCCTTTTACCAGATAAGGGACTTTGAATTTGTCACTTATGCGCATTTTTAAAATTGGATGAACCTTCACCATTTCATTTAAAGCATCATGCAAATCATCTATTGAATATTTTTTAGAAATATCCATATTTATCGGAATAAGATATGAATCAGTCTTATCATTGGCAATGATGTCCAGATATACATTTAATTGAGGTTCATTTAAAGGACATCCTCTTTCACTTGAATATTTATTTAAATTAAATGATTTTTTAGTAATATTGCTGGCTATTGCTTTTGGTGTGTGCAGACTTAAAATATCAGCTGCTGAAATATTATAATCTTTCAGGGATGAATTTAATTTAATTGCTGTTAATGAATCTCCACCTAATTTAATGAAATCATCGTAAATACTGACTTTTTCCAGATTAAACACTTCTTCAAATGCCTTTACAAGATCCTCTTCTGTCTTATTTGTCGGTGCAACATACTCTGCACGTAAATTTTTAAGGTCAACTTCAGGCAATGCTTTCCTGTTTACTTTACCATTAACGTTTATCGGAATCTCATCTAATCTAACTACATATGAAGGGACCATATAATCAGGTTTATATTTGTTTACGTGGCTTTGAATATAATCAACCAGGGCATCATCTTCTAAATTATTGGATGTTACAATATATGCCACCAATTCCTTGTTTCCTTCATTATCTATTGTTTGGACAGTAACATCTTCAACATCTTTAATGTCTCTAATTGTTGATTCAACTTCTGAAAGCTCTACACGGTTTCCTCTAATTTTAACCTGTCCGTCACGGCGACCTACAATACCTAATGATCCGTCTGGCAATACTCTTACAAGGTCTCCTGTACGATAAAGTTTAGAATAATCTTCATCCTCATTGAACGGATTGTTTAAGAATGATTCCTCGGTTTCCTTTTCACGGTTAATATAACCTTGAGATACCTGATATCCTGCAAGATATAATTCTCCAACGGCACCGATTGGGACACGCCTTGAATCGGAATCCAAAATATAATATTTTGAATTGTAGTTCAGATATCCTACAGAGGAATAATCTATTTTATTGGCATTATTTATTGATGTAATGAAGTTATTGGTTTCTGTAGGTCCATATTCATCAACCAAAATATATTCTTTCGGACTTTCAACTTCACCCAATTTCTCTCCGCCCACAAAGAGGTATTTCAGGGATGTATTTTCATTTGTTTCCATGAATAATTTGCCCACCTGTGTGGTAATCATTGTGTGGGTAACGTTCTGCTTAATGAAATAGCTATTTAATTCAGCCATGTTCAGCCTTATGTCTTGCGGAACTATTGACAAACAGGATCCTGCATAAATGGCCTTAAATATGGACTCACAACCGGCATCAAAACCGATAGATGGGTATAATGCATAAACGTCATCGCTGTTTAAATCATATTTGTCTGCATAATATTCGGCTACATTAAGAATGGCTTTTCTGGTAACTTTAACTCCTTTAGGAACACCTGTACTGCCGCTGGTGTATAGAATAGAGGCTACTTCATTATAGCACACGTCTAATTTATCTAAAGTTCCAATTTCTCCATTAACAATGTCTGAAATATTTAAAATAATAGTATTGTCTTCTGTTAATTGTTTAGCTCGTTTGTAAGTAGTATCATCTACAATAATTGCTTTGGAATCCGTATCTTTTAATATGAATTCGATACGTTCGTCGGGATGCGCATCATCTAAAGGAACAAAAACACTTCCGGTAGATAAGATAGCTAATACGCAGGTCATGTATTGTTCGGATCTGTCTACTAAAAATGATACATGGTCTTGTGGTTTAACTCCGGATTCAATTAGTTTTTTAGCTATTTTATCAGCAATAAATGCTCCTTCAGCATAAGTGTAGATATTGTCATTGTATGATACGAGTTTATTGTCGGGACATTTTGAGAGATTGTCGTTAAATGCATCTAGGATGTCATTATATTTTAAATCATGTTCTGTTTTATTATTATCATCCAAAAGTTCCAAATCTTCTTCTGTGATGTAGTTGATGTCTGATAAGTTGTTTACATTGATTATTTGGGATAAAATTAATTTATATGTTTTTATAATTTTGCTGATTGTCTTTTCACAATATTTGTCAGAATATACGATATTTATTGTGTAGTTATCACCTTTTTGATTAACATCCACATTTAAATCACAAATTAAGTCGTCCGAATCCTTTATTAAATCTTCATTATCCAAATCATCATTTCTATTTTCATTAAACCAGTCAGGCTGATATTGGAAAAGGATCTCTGCATCTATATTATATTCGTTTGCGAGTAATCTGAATGGATAATAGTTATATCTCATAGCACTATAGATTAAGTCAGACATTGAGTCAATGAAAGTGGACACAGCTTGATTTTTACAGTCTGCAAGTATTGGTAGTGTATTTACAAACATCCCTATTGAATTGAAATTGTTGAATCTGTCACGTCCGTTTTCAACAATGTTGAACAATACTTTATCGTTGCCTGCAAATCTGGATAATGTATAGGCAAAGACGCTTGTGAATAAGACATTTTCATTAATGTAGTTTTCTGATATAAATTTATTGAATTGTTTTAAATCGATATCCAAATTGCATTTGCACATACCCGGTTTATCGGTGGATACATCATTTAGCAATGTTCCTATTTCATCAGTTTCTGTAAGCATTGTGTCGTAATAATCTTTTGCTTCGCTGTATTCATTGGTTTTTTGGATTTGCTGATTGAATGCAGATATTTTTAAAAAGGAATCATCCATATCAATACTATCTCCATCAAGTATGTTAAGCAAATCATTTTTGAATACTGGTTCGGATAATCCGTCGAATATGATGTGATGGAAAACACCGAATAGTTCGTATTCGTCAGTTTTTTCATTAATTAAGAATTTACATAAACTTTTTTCTAAATCAAATCCTTTATTTAAAAAGTTATTGATAAATGTTTTATCAGCATCATTTTTAACTATTATCTCGGGGGAATTTCCTTTCACCAAATAAGGAACAGAGTAACTGTCATTTATGCACATTTTTAAAATTGGGTGCACGTTTGAAATTTCATTTAATCCGTCAAATATTGTGTCAATTGAATATTTTTTGGAAATATTCATTTTAAGTGGAATGAGGTATGAATCTGTTTTTTCATTGGCGATAATGTCTAAATATACATTTAGCTGAGGTTCATTTAAAGGACAGCCTTCGTCTATTGAATATAAATCCAGATCAATAGGAGCATCCTTTATATTTTCTGCAATTGCTTTCGGACTTCCTAAACTCAATATGTCTGCTGCAGTAATATTGTAATCGTTAAGGTTGGATATTACTTGGATTGCTAGGAGTGAATCTCCTCCCAGACGTGAGAAATTATCATAAATACTAATTTTTTCCCGATTAAACACTTTTTCAAATGCATTTTCTTATCTACTTTACCGTTTACATTCACAGGAATTTCATCTAATTCAATGATGAATGAAGGAATCATATAATCAGGTTTGCGTTCACCAATATAACTGGAAATTAAATCGTTAAGACTATCATTATCAATATCATTGGATGCTACGACATATGCAACCAGCTCATTATTGCTTCCATTTTTAATGGTTTGGGTAGTTACATCTTCTATAACATCAATTTCATGAATAACTGATTCTATTTCAGCTAGTTCCACACGATTTCCACGTATTTTCACTTGGCTGTCACGGCGGCCTACAATACCTAAAGAGCCGTCTGACAATATTCTCACCATATCTCCTGTACGATACATCATCCCGTCATCAAAAGGATTTTCTAAAAATGCTTTTTTGTTTTCCTCGTCACGATTTAAATAACCTTTTGCTATCTGATTGCCTGATATGTATAATTCACCAACAGCACCAATAGGAACGCGCCTGCCTTCATCATCTAAAATATATACTTTTGTATTATAATTTAGTGAACCTATTGATGATGAATCAATTTTATCTGAATTTTTTATTGACAAAACAAATGCAAAGGTTTCTGTAGGCCCATAAGCGTCAATCAAAAGGTAATCTTTTGGGCTTTCAATTTCACCTAACTTTTCACCACCTACAAGTAAAACCTCTAATGAAGTGGATTCAATTGTATTTATGAATAATTTACCTATCTGTGTTGTAATCAGGGTATGGGTGATATTTTGAGCCATACAATATTCATTTAATTTAACCATGTTTAATTTAATGTCATCAGGAATTACTGACAGGCAAGATCCGGAATAAATACATTGACATAAAGCCAATGTGGCTGCATCAAAACCAATCGCAGCATATAATCCATAAACATCATCATTAGTTAAATTGTATGTTTCTTCATAATATTGTGAAAGGTTAAGAACGGATTTTCTTGTGATTTTAACTCCTTTTGGAATGCCTGTAGTACCGCTTGTGTATAAAATACAGGTTAAATCACCATAAACAACAGGCAAACTTGATAAAGTTCCAATATCTTCTTTTAAAATATCTGTAATATTTAAAAGAGTAACGTCATATGATAAATTATTAGCTCTTTCATAGGTTTCGTCGCTGACAATAACAACTTTGGACTGTGTGTCGTTTAAAATGAATTTTATACGTTCATCAGGTAAATTATCATCTAGGGGAACGTAAATTCCTCCCATTGACATTATTCCTAATGTTGCAAACATATAATATTCACAGCGTTCAACTAAAAATCCAACGCAGTCCTGTGCATCAATTCCTAAATCACTTAATTTATTGGCAATTTTATTTGCTATGAATGCACATTCTGCATTTGTGTATGAACGATTTTTATAGGATACAAATTGCTTTTCGGAATATTTTGAAAGATTGTCATTAAATGCATCTAGAAGATCTTTGTATTTTAAGTCATGCTCTGTTTTATTGTTATTATCCATAAGCTCCAAGTCTTCTTTTGCAGTGTATTCGATGTCGGATAAATTATTCACGTTGATTATTTGGGATAATATTAAATTATATGTATCTATAATTCTGTTGATTGTTTTTTCACTGTATTTATTGGAATATACAATATTTATTGTGTAATTATCATCCTTTTGATTAACAATCACACTTAAATCGCTTATCATGTCTTGTGAATCTTTTATTAAATCTTCATCAGATAAATCATCATTTCCATATTTATTAAACCAGTCTGGTCGGTATTGGAAAATGATATTTGCATTTATGTCATGTTCATTTGCCAGTAATCTGAATGGATAATAGTTATATCTCATGACACTATAGATTAAATCAGACATGGAGTTGATAAATGTTGAAACGCTTTGATTTTTACAGTCTGCCAGTATTGGTAATGTATTTACAAACATTCCTATTGAGTCAAAATTGTTGAATCTGTCACGTCCGTTTTCAACAATATTGAATAATGCCTTATCCGCACCGGTAAATCTGGATAAGGTATAGGCAAAGACACTTGTGAATAGGACATTTTCATTAATGTAGTTTTTTGATATAAATTTATTGAATTGTTTTAAATCGATATCCAATGTGCATTTGCATATGCCGGGACCATTGGTTGATACATTGTTTAACAGTGTCCCTATTTCATCACTTTCTGCAAGCATTAAATCGTAATAATCTTTTGCTTCGCTGTATTCTTTGGTTTTTTGGATTTGCTGATTGAATGCAGATATTTTTAAAAAGGAATCCTCCACATCAATACTATTTCCATCAAGTATGTCAAGTAAATCATTTTTGAATATTGTTTCGGATAATCCATCAAATATCAGGTGGTGGAAAACGCAAAATAGTTCGTATTCGTTAGTTTTTTCATTAATTAAGAATTTACATAAACTTTTTTCCAGATTAAATCCTTTATTTAAAAATTTATGAATAAAAGTTTCATCCGCATCATTTTCAAATATTATTTCGGGTGAATTTCCTTTTACTAAATGAGGAACTCCATGATTGTCATTTATACACATTTTTAAAATCGGATGAACAGTTACGATTTCATTTAAAGCATTATGCAAATCATCAACTGAATATTTTTTGGAAATATCCATTTTAATTGGAATGAGGTATGAATCTGTTTTGTTATTGGCGATAATGTCTAAATATACATTTAATTGAGGTTCATTTAAAGGACAGCCTTCATCTATTGAATATAAATCCAAATCAATATGGGCATCATTTATATTTTCTGCAATTGCTTTCGGATTTTCTAAACTCAATATGTCTGCCGCAGTAATATTGTAATCGTTAAGGTGGGATATTACTTGGATTGCTAGGAGTGAATCTCCTCCCAGACGTGAGAAATTATCATAAATACTAATTTTTTCCCGATTAAACACTTTTTCAAATGCATTAATGCTTTTTTATCTACTTTACCGTTTATATTCAATGGAATTTCATCGATTGAAACAACAAATGAAGGAACCATGTAATCGGGTTTGTTCTGTCTCATATAATCTTTAACATATTCAATGATGTCTCCTTCAAAATCGGGAGCAACTACATATGCAATCAATTCATTATTTGAACCATTTTTAATTGTTTGAACGGTTACGTCATCAATATCTGGAAGGTCTCTTATTGTTATTTCAATTTCCAATAATTCAACACGGTTTCCTCTGATTTTAACTTGAGAATCTAATCTTCCGATAATGGCAATGCTTCCATCAGGTAAATATCTTCCCAAATCTCCGGTTTTATATATTTTATTATAACCATTGATTTCGCCATCGAATGGATTTTGGAAAAATGCATTTTCGTTTTCTTCAGGATTTTTAAAGTATCCTTTTGTTGTCTGATATCCGGATAAATAAATTTCACCAACAGCACCTAATGGAACTCTTCGAAGTTCATTGTCCAAAATATATGCTTTGGTGTTCCAATTCAATATACCGACTGATGAATCATCCAATTTTTTATCTACATCAATGGATGTAATGTAATTGGATTCAGTTTGACCATAGACATCGCTTAAAATATAATTTTTTGGTGGAGTTATGCTACCTAATTTTTCACCTGCGGTTTGTAAATACTTCAAAGAAGTGTCAGATATGGTATTAACAAATAATTTTGCTATTTGGGTTGTAATTAATGTATGTGTTACTCCATATTTGATAAAATAGTCATTTAATTTATAAATATTTAGTTTAATATTATTAGGGACATATGTTAGTGATCCGCCAGTAAATATTGGTGCAAATTGTTCTAAAGAAACAACAAAACCAACGGAGGCGAAAATTCCCAGAACATCATCGCAGTTAAATTCTGTGCTTGCAATATAATATTGCATGAGATTTAAGATACTTAATGTAGTTATCTGAACTGCTTTGGGATTTCCTGTGGTTCCTGATGTATAAAGAATACAGGCCACATCATTAATGTTTGAATCGACATAATCTACATAATCTGATGTTTTAACTTTGTCCAGTAAAGATGAAATATTGATTATATTTAAATCAAGGTTAGCTTCTGCATCAATTTTTTGTGCACGTTTTTGGAATGTGTCTGTTACAATTATTGCTTTTGATTCTGATTGTTTTATCATGAATTCAATACGTTTATCAGGATGGTTTTCATCAATTGGAACATAAGTAATTCCTTGGGATAAACAGCTTAAAGCAGTTATGATGGCCCAATGATTGCGGTCGACAAAAACAGTAACGATATCATTAGATGATACATTAAATTGCTTTAATAATGAATTTAAGTCATTTACAATTGATGCAATTTGTGAATATGTGTAGCTTGCATCATCACTTAGCGTTAAAATATTGTCTGGATTTTCAATTAACTGGGTGTTGAAGGCATCCAGAATACAATCATATTTTAAGTCATGTTCTGTTTGATTAAAACTGTCTAAAAGATTCAAATCATCATTGTCAATGTAATTAATCTCTTCAAGTTCACTGACATTGAGAATTTCACGCAAAATTAACATGTATGTTTTAGTAAAGATTCCTAACTTGTAATCATCAGCATAGAAAATAACGAAGGTCAAATCACCTTCAAAATCATGTTCTAACTCATTTATTGAGTATCCATTTTCATCCTCATCCACTAAATTGGAAAAGAGATCGTGAGCATATTTGAATGAAATGTCTGATTTTAAGTCAAATTCACTGGCCAGATAATGGGAAGGATACAGGTCACAATTCACAACGCTATTAACCAAATCACCGGAATATTCCAAAAAGGAATTGACGCTTTGATTTTTACAGTCCATAAGTATCGGCAGTGTTTTGGCAAACATTCCTGCCGATTGGGAATGGTCAATGTAGTCCCTACAATCTTCAAGAATATTGAAAAGGACTTTGGAAGAACCTGTAAATCTGGATAATGTATATGCGAAAACACTTGAGAAAAATTGATTGCGGTTAATGGAATGATCCTGTAAAAAACTATTAAGTTTATTCCCGTCAATATTGAATATATTTATATAATCAGATTCTCCATCACTGTCAACACTATGCATCAATCCATGAACTTCATCCATATCGGACAGCATATTGTACATAAAAGTTTTTGCGTCATCCATATAATCGGAAGGGAGATTTTCTTCAAATGAAATTTGTCTTAAAATCCCATCATCAATAAAATCCAATTCCTTTTTATTTAAAATATCATATAATCTATTTAACAGGATTTTCAGTGATGCTTCATCAAAAATTAAATGGTGGAAATCCATACATAAAATTGATGATTTTTTATCTTCAACAATTAAAAAACGGGATAAATATTTGTCCAATTCAAATGGCTGCACAAATGCATCAATATCACTGTCTGTTCCTTCAATAATTGGTGGTTTTTCATCAAAGCAAAAAGAAGGCACATCATTATCAATTAAAACTCTTGCTGTTAAAATCGGATGAATTTTAAATAATTTCTCCAATGCAATTTTAATTTCTTCACTGGTATAATTATGAAATTCTATTTTAAATGGATTATTGTGTGATGTTTTCATTTCATTTTTAATTTCATCCAAATAAATATTTAATTGAGATTCGGATAAAGGACAGTTCTGATTAAAATCATATTTAATTCCGTCATTTGAATGTGATTTAATATAATTGTCAATACCTTGCGGTGTTTTGTTTGGGTTTGGGTAATTTTTATCAGTTTTTTCTGAAGGAAAATGATTATTATTTCTCATTAAGTCACCTACATACAATTTTAAATTACCTTTTTTTAATCTCCCATATATTCAGATGCAATATAATTTTGTCATATAATATATTATTATTATACTACTTATATTTTTCAATATTTTGCATGAACTTTTATCACATTATTTAATCATGATAAAATTTTTTTAATTAATAAGTAATTAATTCATTTGTTGAGTATTTTTCAATATTGTTTGTTTTATAATGTCCTGCTGAAGCTACTTTATATTCACCAATATCATATAGGTTGAACTTAAGATTATTTGGGTCATTTTTCAGGGATATCTCATCACTGATAAGTATTTCAAAGCTATTTAAATCCAAATTAAATCCCAAGCCGGTATATTTCATATAGCTTTCTTTTAAAACCCAGTATTTAAAAAATTCATCGTATGGCTTATCGGATTTCATTATGTTTTCATACTCACTGTTGAAGAAATAATTCTTGGCTATATTCAAATCAATTTCAGAGTCGATGTATTCAACATCCACACCAATTTCCTTATCGGATATTGCACAGCAAACAATTTTGCCGGAATGACTTAAATTAAAATAAATATTTTCATAATTGGATATGTATGCCTTATCATATTTTCCAATTTTAAATTCTGGTTTGATGATGCCTTCATCTTTTAATAGTTTTTGAAGCAACAGATAAACTCCACAGCTAAGTTTTTTGTCCTTTTCAAATCTATAAAAATCGATTTTTTCTTTTCTTTTATCTGAAACTAATTTATATCCCTGGTCTAAATCAAGATCTTCTACATTGCAATAAGCTATTTTAATCATTTTTATCAATTATTATTAGTGTCATGTCGTCAAATTGTTCGCATCCAGTTGTAAACTCCTCAAGATCTTTTAGCAGCAGTTTAATTTTTTCATGTTTTTCAGTTATTTCATTTAGTTTGTTGATAAGGCGTTCTTCACCATAAAATTCATTATTAATATTTTTAGCATCAGTTATTCCGTCAGTATATGCAATCAATCTATGGAATGCTGAAATTTCTTCTTTTTTGAATTCAAAGTCTTTTATAACTCCCAAAACAATGCCACTGTCCATGTTTAATTTTTCAAATCCATTTTTATCACTAATTAATGGAGGTTCATGTCCTGCATTGGAAAATGTCATGATTTTTGTCTTTTTATTGTATATTCCAAGCCATAATGTTATAAACATCATTTCAGTGTTATTTTCACATAATTGATTGTTAAGTTGATATAATACTTTGGAAGGGTCTTTTTCGCTTTTAAGCAGTTGTTTAATGATTGCGTGGGTTGTTATTGAAAGTAACGCTGCAGGAACACCTTTTCCAGATGCATCACCAATTACCATAACTAAATTTTCATCATCTATTTCGAAATAATCAAAAAAGTCTCCTCCTACTTCCCTTGCAGGTTTGGAATTTCCATAAACTGAATAATTTTCATTTTCAATACTTTTTGTTGGCAGAATTGATTTTTGAATTTTTTCAGCAATGTTAAGTTCTGCTTCAATCCTATGTTTTTCTCCTTCGATTTTTTCTATATTTTCAATGTATTCATTGGTATTGTTAATTAAATTGGTATAACTACGGGCCAACATTCCTATTTCATCAGTATCATTAATATGTTTAGAATATACTTTAAGTAATTCATCTGATTGGATTTTATCTCCTTTTTTAATATACTGTTCTATTTTTGAAAATGAATATAGTGGATCGATTACTTCCATTTCAATATATTTTAAAACAAAGAGACATGGGATAAAGAATATGATGAGTAAAATGTCTACTATTACCATCATGTAGATAACCAAATCATCCATCTCTACAGGTGAAAATATGTCTATAACTTCAAGCAGTATATCGTTTGTGGAAATTAATATGGCTATGATTATAAGAACCATTGTTGCTATAAGAAATATTCGCATTACTTTTTCAGGTATTGACGTATAGGTTATTTCAGTTATTTTTGATTTTATTGGTTTTGTTATGTATATGAATATCAGTGCTGTAAGAATAATGGTATTTGCAATTGTTATTTGAATGTTCTGGACAAAATAATAATCATAAATTAAAACAAATATTGTAAAGATGAATATCAGCACGCCAAGTACCTTATAGAATTTTACATTGGGTTTTCTTTTAGATATTTTGGGGACATGGACAAAATCAATTTTTTTTGAAAGCCAAATTCCAATAATTCCAAATATAAATGCAGAATTAAGAAAATTAATAAAATATCTTGTTCCAATCTCAAAACTGGTCTCTATTGTCTCAGGATATAGTATATAAAATAATTCTTTTTGAATTATGCTGTATAATGTAGAACATACTATAACTATTCCTATAAACAAAAGTAAATTTGACATATTGTTTAATCTGGGCTTGGTAATTACGTCTCTCCGACTGTAATCTCCATACCATAATTTATAAGCCAAATATGAAATTCCAAAAGATAGAATTGCAGATGAAATAGTTAACTCTGGACTGTAATGCCTAAATGTGTCGCATAGTGTATTTCCAAGAACTGTTCCGACAACACCATATGGGCCAAAAAGCAGACCTGAAATAAGAATAAGCCCTACATGTGGTGAAAATCCGTAGCCGAAATCATCACTTAACATTAATTGTTGAGAACCTAAATTAAAGATTATCATCAAGATAAATGGCACTAATATCTTTTTTAAATCATTTTTTTCCATTATATACCTTTTTTAATAATTTTTAGATGGTTTTCTCCATTTTCGTGGGTGTATATCATTTCATCAACATTATCTTTTGCAAGTAAAATCCCTAAACCTCCGACTTCCACTTCATCAATGTTGCCAGATTTTTTAGAACCTTCATGGATTGTAGGATCAAATTCAATTCCGTTATCAATAAATTCTACAGTTAAATCTCCATCATAATCCACGTTGACAATAATGTAGTCTGCATTGGAATAATTAACAATATTTACAAATAATTCTTCTATTGCTAATTCTAACTGGATGTTTAGTTCATAGGTTTCGTTGATAAATTCCTTTAGGGCATATAATTCACTTAATTCTGCTTTAAGTTTTATGGAATTCATATTATCAAGCATATATTTTTAGTTTTAAGCTTTTTTATTCAATGTTTAATATATTGTCCAATCCAGAAACAGTAAGAATTTCTTTTATTGTGTCTGGTGTGTTTATAATTTTAAAAGGAATTCCTTCAGGTTTTAATTTTTTCTGTGTTGCAATAAGGACTCTTAATCCCGCACTTGAAATGTATTCCAAGTTTGCAAAATCTAAGATTAATGAGTCAAATTTTCCAATTTCATCATTAATTTCATTTTCAAAATCTGGAGCGGTTACAGTATCAATTTGACTGTCGACAGTAATTGTCAATTCTTTTTCGTTATAAATTTTTTCAATATTCATTTTATCTCCTTTTTTTAAACTATTATATTTTTTTATTTTAATTCATATATTAATTTTGTTCATATCTGTAATTTTAATTTAATTGCTTTTGCTTGAATCATATGTTATATAATATTTCTTCCTGTTAATGATATAATAGATGTATTGAATTCATTTGTTTATGATATCAGTATTGTTCCTACAGAAGAATTCAAGCAAATATTTAAAGAAAATATGCATGAAGGCATTTGGGGGACTGATTATGGATGATTTGTCAATAGTTGGCTTTGATTTTGAAGAAAATTTTGTCAATGTTGTCAATATGGATTATCATTAAAAATTCTTTCTTCATTTGGTTTTGAGTGGCTTGAAAATGATGAAATTTATCTTATTAATTATTTAAATAGTATTCATTACTTTGATTAATCAAAAATTTATGGAAATGGGAATAACTCTCGGGGAAGGTAAATAACATTATCCTCTTTTTTAATTTTTGTCGTATTTGAAATGATTATTCCATGATTTGCCCCATATCTTCGTATTGTATTTTTTATTTGGCTTTTGTCTTTTTTACCGTAGCTGACTTCAATAGGAATTAGGTTTTATTAATACTTGATTTTGGATGTGTGTTTCTAATATATTGTCCATTCTTCCGCCTATTTTATATTTAATTATATTATTTATTTTTACTATTATTTTTCAACATAATATTATGTGTAATTAAGCTTTAAAAATTCTTTAATGAATTTTTTTACTAATATCTGTTTTGATTAAATCTCCATATAAATTATTAAGTTATTTTTTCCAATAATTTAACCCTTTAATTGATTATAACTGGATAAGGTTAATATTTACTTCGATTAACTAAATACATTTAAATACATAGATGAATATAATGTTATTAGATGTTTAAGCGAATTTGTCTTTTTGTTTTGGGATTATTCATAATGGCGTTTGGAGTTGCATTTTCTATCAAATCAACTTTTGGAACAACTCCCATCAGTTCCATTGCCTATGCTCTAAACTTATGTACGGGCATTAACATCGGTGTTACCACATTCATTTTCAACGCTTCTTTAATTGTCCTTCAATTGCTTATTTTAAGATCTGAATTCAAGCCAAAAAGATTGCTGCAGTTCATTAACTGTTTTGTATTTTCCTATTTTACGGATTTGACTTTATATATTGTTTATTCACTAAATATTCCAGATAATTTGCTGGTTAATGTGATGCTGATATTTGTAAGTATTTTTCTGATAGCTCTTGGAATATTCATTTATATGCCAACGGATATTGCGCCTTTGTCTGGGGAAGGCTGTGTTGAAGCAGTGGCTATCGTTACTGGTTGGAGGTTTTCTTCAATTAAAATAGCATTTGATACTTTGATGGTGATTATATCAGTAATAATGTGTTATTTCTTTTATTCAACCCCTTGGGGTAGCGTTAATATTGGAACTGTGATTTCAGCATTCATGGTTGGTTTCACATTAAGACAAATTGCAAAATTATATAATCATATAACTGGTAAAGATATTAATATTATTAACAAATGAGGTTAAACCATGGAATTTGGTGAATGGGATATATACTATAAAGAAATCTTGGATGATTTTGGATTCTCACGTGAAGATGATGAAAAATGTGCCAAAGTATTGGATGAGATTTTATCCGAAGAGGGCTGTTTAACTCTTGATGATTTAAGCAAAATAGTTGGATTTTCAGATAAGTTTATTGTATTCGGTGCCGGCCCATCAATTAAAAATCATATCAAGGAACTTAAAGAAAACTATGATTTAAAAGATTATGTATTGGTTGCGGCTGATGGAGCTACAACTGCCATGGTTGAAGAAAAAATTGTGCCGGATATTGTTGTAACAGATTTAGATGGTAATTTGGATGATATTCTTTTAGCCAATTTGAGGGGAGCCAATATTGTTGTGCATGCCCATGGTGATAATTTAGATAAAATTGTTCAGATAACGCCATTTTTCACTAATGTCCTGGGAACTACTCAGGCTCAGCCATTAGGAAATATTTATAACTTCGGCGGATTCACCGATGGTGATAGAGCAATCTTTTTAGCAGTTGCGCTTGGAGCATCTGAAATAACTCTTGCGGGAATGGACTTTGGTGAAATTGTTACAAAATATTCAAGACCTAATTTGCCGGATATTCTAGGAACTGCAGATGAGATTAAACGTAAAAAATTGCAGTATGCTGAAAAATTAACAAATTGGGTTATTGAAAATGAAAATGTTGAAGTAATCAACCTCATTAAGTAATATTTTTTAACAAGCATAAACAAAGTAGATAATATGGGAATTGAAGATATTTTAATGCATGATGAAAGTCTTTTCCAAAATATTAATGCATTTGATCCAGATTACTTGCCTCCAAATTATAATTACAGAGATACTCAAATGGAAGCTATGGCAATGGCAATAAGGCCAGCTATGCGTGGAGGACAGCCATCAAATGCAGTGGTACTTGGATCACCTGCAACAGGGAAAACAACAGCAATTAAAAAAGTCTATGAACTTGTAGAAAAAAACACCGAAAAAGTTGTCTGCGTTTATATTAACTGTCAGTTGCACACTACAAGATTCGGCATTATTTCACAGGTTCACAAAAAGATTTTCGGATATTTGCCTCCTGAAACCGGCGTTCCCTTTGCAAGGGTTTATGAAAAAGTCATGCTTGAACTTCAAAAAAATAATCAGTCATTAATATTGGCATTGGATGATGTCAACTACCTGTTCCAAAGCAATAATGCAAATAAGTTATTTTATGATATTCTTAGGGCATATGAGGAATATGAGGGTGTAAAAACATCCATTTTTGCAATATTGTCTGATTTGGAATTTAAATATGCATTTGATAAAAACGTAAATACGGTCTTCATTCCTCAGGAAATTACATTCCCACCTTATTCTTATTCTGAAGTTGAAGATATCTTAAGAGACAGAGTTAATGCAGGATTTTTCCCTGGTGTTTTAAATGATGACATTTTAGAACAGATTGCAATGTATACATTTGACAACGGTGATTTAAGGACTGGCATTAACCTTCTTAGAAGCTGCGGCAATATTGCTGAAGCTGATGCATCAAGGGAAATAAAGCAGGAACATTTTGACCAGGCAATTGATTCGTTGGTTTCAGTAAATGTATCTCAAATTTTATCTTCACTGACTAATGTTGAAAACAGTTTGCTTAAATTAATTATTGAAAGTAAGCCTAATATCACAGCAGGTGAGTTAGGTGAGCTATTCCGTGAAAAAGAAAAAGTTAGCTATTCATCTTATGCCAGAACTCTTGATAAGCTTGAATTTTTAAGATTAATAGATACAAAATATACAGGATCAGGATCCAGAGGTAATTCACGTGAAGTAATTCTTCGTTTTGATCCTGATGATTTTAATATTTAAGCCTGTATATTTTAAGGAAGTTAGTTTTTGTATTTAATTAGATTAATTGCAAGATAACGCCCTTTTGTACTTATAGCCTAAGGGTTTGGTATTTAATCTAATTATACTTATGTCCCATTTATAAGAGATATGGGTTTTGTGCTGTAACAATAGAAAGCACAGAAAAAAGTAACACTACAAATACAGTGAGCGTTACCATGCAAGCTTGAATATCTAAATTTAAATATGCAATTTCATCAATTACAGAAGTTCTTTTTCTTAAATCGGCTCTTTTTGCAGTATTGTTATTTTTAAACATAATATCACATCACTATATTTAAGTTGTTTGATATCCATATATAAGCAAAGAGCAAGAGAGCATTTGAAGAGTATTATTTCGAAGGTAAAATCATGAAAAAATTTGAATATTTTGACGTTACAGCGGATATTGGATTTTATGCATTTGGTAAAAACTTAAATGAAGCTTTTGAAAATGCAGGACTTGCAATGTTTAACATAATATCCAATACTGATAATATTGATAAAATAAAATCAATTGATTTCGAAATAACGTCTGAAGATAATGTATCTTTATTGTACGACTATTTAGAAGAATTATTGTTTTATCATGAGGTTGAATTCATGTTGTTCAGCGAATTCAGTGTCCAAATCAGTCAAGTTGATGATGCTTATTATCTTAAAGCTATTATAAAAGGTGAAGATATAAATTGGGATAAGCATGAGCGAAATTGTGAAATAAAAGCCATTACTTTTCATCAGATGGAAGTTGACATATCTGATGTAGTATCACTAAAGGCAATTGTGGATTTGTAAAATTATAAATAAAATGCTAACCAACATAATATTATGAGAAAAATTAGAACTACGTCCCGATTATTTGAACAGATATTAGGTGTTTTAGGTTCATTTTTATGTTTGATTTCAGGATCATTTATATTGCTTATTGAAAGTGGAGGTTCTGAAGGATATTCATTTTTAGGATTATTGGCTATTATTGGGGCATTTATAGGTTTTATATCTTCATATTATGTTAATAAACATGTTGAAGCTGCAGGTATTGGTTTTGTGCTTGCAGCGATTCTTGTGTTGATTGGAACTCCTCATTTGGCTAAAATTTGCTCAATAGTCCTTTTGATTGCAGGTATTTCTGCATTATTTAGGAAGTAATATTTGCAGTTGGTATTTCAATTTTGAGATTCCATTCAATTATCTTTTTTTTGATTATTTCATTTACAATAATTGAACAAAAATTTTATTTTCTCTTGTAAAAAACATATGGTGGCTATGAAATTCATCTTTTTAATTATTTTTTTTAATATTGTATAAATTTTTAATTAAATTATGAATATTAGTCTGTCTTTTTAATAAAATGTTGTGCAAGCAATTACTTACTTGCGAGAAAGATTATATAGTTAATTTTGGATAAAAATAAATATAGATTATATTGGGTAAATTTTTTGCTTGATATTATGTCATGGCCAATGACACAATAATGTGGGGTACATTTGTAGAGGCCTAGTATAATTATGGGAGATGGAATATATCCAGGTTTTGTAATTACGGCAAAAGTCTATTGTTAATTATGTAATTTAAAAAATTTAAATGTCATATGGGGATATTAACGGGAGAAACACGAAAAATAATTTAATGGACTTTTGAAATAAACATGGTATATGATATTTGAAAGGCTTCCAAGGTATCATGCTGCATAGCTGGGGAGTATTGTAGTATAAATGAAGTTTTTAAATATTCGTGTCTTTCATTAATAAAGTATTTTAAAGCGAAACCTGGTTTATTCTATTTAATACTTATTTTATCAACTTAATGTTGGGATTATTTTTTAAAAGTAATTTTTGAATCATTATTAAAATAAAAAAAGAAGAGGATATGATTAATCCCCTTTTGCTGCAATAGTAATTTTATTTGAAATTGCTGCTTGACCGTATTGTGAAGTGATGATGTATTCTCCGGGCATTAATCTGATGTTTAGGCTAGCAGTTCCATTTTCATCAGTGGTTCTATTGTAGAATACTCCGTTGATGTTGAATGTGATGTTTGCACCGGTTTGTGCTTCACCTTCTCCATCGACCAATGTTGCCTTGAATTGTGTTCCGTCCAGATATGTCATCTTCACATCTTCAGCGGTCAATACTGGAAGTACTGTAATGTTATAGGACATTTGAAGACCGGTTAAAGGATCTGTTGCAGTCAATATGTATTTTCCAGGGTTTAGGTTGATGTTTAATTTTGCAGTTCCGTTTTCATTGGTTGTACGGTTGTAAAATACTCCGTTAATATTCATAACAATCTGTTTGTCTGCTACAGGACTGCCATCACCATCAATTAAATTAATATAGAACTGAGAATCATTTCTATAATATTTTACTAAATTATCTGCAATTAATGTAGGTAAAACTGTGATGTCATATGACATTTGAAGACCGGTTAAAGGATCTGTTGCAGTCAATATGTATTTTCCTGGGTTTAGGTTGATGTTTAATTTTGCGATTCCATTTGCATTGGTTGTGCGGTTGTAGAATACTCCGTTGATGTTCATTAAAATATTGGTATTGGATACTAAATTTCCTGAACCGTTAATTAATGCAATGTAGAATTGTGATTCGTTTTTAAATGTTTTAACAAGATTTTCTGCGATTAAAGTAGGCAATACTTCAATGGTGTTCAATGTAGTAAGATTGCCGTATGTTGTTTTTATTGTGTAGTTTCCAGGATTTAAGTTAATATTCATGCGTGCAACACCGTTTTCATTACTGGTACGAGTATAATTTCCACCATTAATTTCAAATAGCACTGTTTCATTTGCAGCACCAACAAATGCATCAAATTGTGATTCGTTTTTATAGATTTTAACTAAATTTTCGGTCTGTAAAACTAAATCTGAATCTTTTGCATAAACTTTTAGTGACACTGTTTGTGATGAATCTAAATTTTTCCATTCGTCATTTATCATTATGTAAGTTTTATTTTCTTCGTAATGTTGTCTTGAATCTATTAGGAAATAACAGCAGTCTTTTTTCATTACTACTGTGAAATTATCATTTTCTTTCAATAGGATTTCTTTTGTTAATTTAACTGTGTGGAAACCTGGGAAAGGTGCAGTTCCGTTTTGCGTATGCATTAATTTGTCATTAACATAAATTTCCAATGTGTAATTTTCTTTTTCTTTGAAATATGTTCCGACTGCACTTATTGTATCGTTTCCTGTTGATTCGTAGGTTGTTTTATATCCTTTGGTTTCATTAACAAAGAAATTTCCTCCAAGGTCTGTCTGGTAATTTTTAGTGTAGTTTTCAGTATTGTTAATAATAAAACCGATTGCAAATGTTATATTTAATAGGCTTGTATCATAGTATGATATGTAGTAATATCCGTCTTTTCCGGAATTAGTTCCCCAGCTGTTTTTAATAATAAATGCTCCATCTCCTGGTGGAGTCCTATTAAAATTACTTCTGGAATAGTTATCGTCCCAACCAACAATTGAAATAGCATGGTTAGTTGTATTTTTTACATTTTGGTAATATGCTGCGGTTTTTTCATTGAGGTCGGATTTATTACCTGATACATAATATCCTGTTGTAACTGATCCGCAGTCTATTATTGCTCTTTTGAGCTTATCATTGTCTGTAGCATTGTTACGTGAAGGGACAAAAAGTGCATCTTGGATATGGATGTTTTCGTCTGTTCCTATTAATGGAGATATTTTGCCTAATTCATCATAAGTATCATATTCTGAAGGGAATACTCCCAACCAACTTAAAATATATACTAATCCTTGTTCTCTTATTCCACCTTCCTCAGTATCTTTTATTCCATATTTTGTATATTTCAGCATACTGTTTTGCATATTGTTTTCTGAGAAATCATATTCTATTCCTGTTGTTTTTAATAATGCAGCTTCCAATGCTCCACATGTACCGAAAGTCCAGCAGGAACCCATGTTTCCTTGGTTTTTTACTGAACTTACCCATCCATAGTCACGTGCATCAAAATGGGAAGGTAAATCTTTTATGGTGATATTGGTCTCGTTAATCACGATTTTTGCACCAATTTCTTTTATAATGCTGGCATAATCGGTATCATTTAAATATAACTTATCATTTCCTTTATTGTAATTTATTTCATAGTCTCTCGCGAAAACGGCATGTATGGCTTCACCGCCATTATTTTGAAATATATTATACATAATCTCAAATTCGCTATCATAACAATAGATTGCATTTTTGGTATTGTTTACAAAGGAATTATTCTTTATGACTGAATCTTCGGAATAATCTAAATATAATCCTCCACCATTAAAGTTTTCTGATGAATTAATTTTATTTCCAATAATTTCATTGTTTGTTAATATTATATCTGCATTTGATATATATATTGCTCCACCATCATATTCTGCAGTGTTTTCTGTCAGTGTAGAGTTTGCTATAATTAAATTACCTCCTAAATGACAAATTGCTCCTCCAAAATCTCCTGATGCATTAATGATTGTTACATTGTTCAACATCAATACAGTTTCATCTGAAATGTCGCTAAATATTGCTCCTCCATTCTTTTCGGCACTGGTGTTTATAAACTCTGTATTGCTAATAATTACATTGTTTTCCCCTTTAAATGCGACTGCTCCTCCAGTCATTTTTGCATTTAAATTAATGAAATATGTGTCTTTTATTATTGTTTCTCTCTCACTGTATATTGCTGTTGCATATTTTGCTGTTGAGTTTATAAAAGCACAACCGCTAATGTTGAGATTACCAGTTTCTTCGGCATAAATCATTGAAAAAGTTAAATCTGTCATATTTGCAAAGACAGAATCTTTAATGTCTACCTGTCCTTCATCGTCTATATATAAATCTCCGTTACTTGCATGATTATTTGTGAAGATACAATTGTTAATACTTGCATCTCCGCTGGCAGCTATTGAAGCCCCATTTTTTCCATGGTTGTTTATAAATGTAACGTTTTCAAAGTTCATTAACTCGGATCCATAAGCAGCCCCACCCATGTTATTACTTCCGTTTATCAAGTTAAGATTTTTTAAAGTAACATTATTTCCCATAATATGGAATATTCTTGCTTGATTTGAACCGTCTATAGTATGGCCGTTACCATCTACGATGAAGTTGCTTTTTGAAATTGTAATTCCGTTTTTTAATCCGCTATCTGTCGAATTATCATATATATAATTTTGAGTCAGTTCAATACTGTCAGTACTGCTTGATATATCTGTCTGCAGTGATGTAAAGTTTCCATCCTCGGCGGAAACTGCACTGATAGATATAAACAGAACTATAAGTATTAAAAAAAAGTTTAATTTTTTCAATTTATTTTCCTCCTCTATATTGTAATCTATATATTTATATTATTAAAATATTTTACATTATTTTGTATTAATTATTATGTTTTATCTAAAAAAATCAATTAATGTTCAGTTTATTGAAAAATTAAATTAAGATGTCATACTTTTTTTGGCATTTGTACTATTTTAAAAAAATATCTATTAATAATTTTTCAAAACGAAAGACTTTATAACCAGATAAATTATTTTTGGTGGAAATATTTTTTCATTGATTTTTGGATTTCAAGATAAATTATTTAATCAATTAAATCAAAATATTAAAACATACTAAACTCGTGATTTTTATGACTATCAAAGATGAAATTAAAAAAATTAGGGATAATGTATATGAAGTTCCCGGAAGCTATAATAAAAAAATGAGAGCTTCAGGAAGATTATATATTGATGATGAAAGTTTTGATGCTCTTGAAGAGGGTGCAGTCCAGCAAATAGTTAATGTTGCATGTCTGCCGGGCATATTCAGATACTCCATTGCAATGCCGGATATTCATTTTGGATATGGTTTTCCAATAGGTGGGGTTGCAGCATTCAGCATGAGAAACGGTATTGTGTCTCCTGGGGGTGTAGGATTTGACATTAATTGTGGAGTAAGACTGATAAAATCAAATTTGCGCCAAGAAGATATTCAGGACCACTTGGATGAGCTTGTTGATGCTTTATTTAAAAACATTCCTTCAGGTGTTGGTTCCAAAGGTAAAGTAAAACTCTCCGGAAACGACATTAATGATGTTCTCGATTATGGTGCTGAATGGGCTGTTGAAAATGGCTACGGATGGGATGAAGATCTTGAAGTTTTAGAGGAAAACGGTAGGATTAAGGCGGCAGACTCATCAGAAGTTAGTGACAAAGCCAAAAAAAGAGGAATCCCTCAGTTAGGTTCTCTTGGTTCAGGTAATCATTTCCTTGAAATTCAGGTCGTTGATGAAATTTACAACGAAGAAGTGGCAAAAATTTATGGTCTGGAAAAGGGAATGATTGTCATCATGGTTCACACAGGTTCCCGTGGCTGCGGACACCAGGTATGTTCTGATTATTTGAGATTAATGGATAAGGCTTACAAAAACTATAAAATAGATATTGCTGACAGACAGCTTGCCTGTGCACCTCTTGATTCTAAAGAAGCTCAAAGCTATTTAAAAGCAATGTATGCTGCGGCTAATTATGCATGGGCAAACAGACAGATGATTACCCATTGGATTCGCGAATCCTTTGAAGAGGTTTTAGGCAAATCTGCTCGCGACATGGACATGCAGATTGTTTATGATGTGGCCCATAATATTGCTAAAGAGGAAACTCATGATTTCAAAGGCAATGACATGGAAGTTCTTGTTCACAGAAAAGGTGCAACCAGAGCATTCGGACCTGGCCGTGAAGAAGTTCCGTTAAAATATCGTGAAGTTGGCCAGCCCGTTTTAATTCCTGGAACTATGGGAACTGCTTCCTATGTATTGCATGGAACACAAACGGCAATGGAGGAAACTTTCGGTTCAACAGCACATGGTGCAGGAAGAATACTTTCACGTTCACAAGCTAAAAAAGACTACAAACCTGAAGATATCGTTAATAATATGGAAAGTAACGGAATTAAAATTAAAGCAACATCCAAAAATGTCATTGCTGAAGAAGCTCCGGGAGCATATAAGGATGTTGACAGTGTAGTTCGCGTTTCTGATTCTACAGGTATTGCCAAACTTGTTGCAAAAGTCAAGCCTTTGGCTGTTACAAAAGGATAGTAATATCATGATTGGAATTATCGGCGGAAGTGGGGTTTATGAAATAACCTCTAAGGCAGACAATGTTGAAAAGAAGATAGTCAGTACAGATTACGGTGATGTTGAGGTATCTATTTTAGATATCTTCTCAAAAAAAGTTGCATTCATCCCAAGACATGCCTCAGGTCATAGTATTCCTCCACATAAGATCAATTTCAGAGCCAATATTGATGCACTTAAAAACGTTGGAGTTACTCAAATATTATCAACTAATTCTGTAGGTTCTATGAATTTGGAAATGCCTCCTGGTTCATTTGTCATTCCTGATGATTTCCTTGATTTTTCGGAAAATCGTGAAAAGACATTTTATGAGGATAAAGTAGTTCATATTGATGTTACTGAACCATATTGTCCTCATTTAAGAGATATTTTAAAGGAATCTGGTGACGTGATATTGGGAGGAACCTACGTCTGTACGCAGGGTCCTAGATTCGAAACCCCTGCAGAAATAAAAATGTTTAAAATGCTGGGTGGAGATCTGGTTGGTATGACAGGTCTTCCTGAAGTGACTTTGGCTCGTGAAAGGGAAATGTGCTATAATTCAATATGTATAGTTTCCAATTATGCTTCAGGAATATCAGAAAATGAACTGACAATAGATGAAGTTTTTGAAATGGTGCAGTCTCTTGAAAAGGATTTGCTTGAATTAATCTATAATTTCATTAAGAATGCTGATGATTGTGACTGTTCCTGTAATCATGCATTGGATGGTGCTGAAGTTTAGGGTGACACTATGGCAAAGGTGATATTGTTAAACGCTTCTCCAAGAGCCAACAGTAATACATTGGATGTTTTAAAGGTATGTGCTGAAGAAATAGAGAAAAATGGTGTTGAAGCTGAAATAGTGTCTTTAAGAGGAAATGTTGTCCAGTCATGTGTGGCCTGTTTGAAATGCCGCGAAAACGGCAATTGTGTTTTAAATGATGGGTTGGATGAAATCATAGATAAAATTCGTGATGCCGAGGGTTTTATTCCTGCAGCGCCAGTTTACTTTGGAACTGCAAGAGGAGACATCATGGCAGCACTTCAGAGAATCGGTAAGGTATCAAGAGACACAGATAAATTCCTTACGTGGAAAGTTGGCGGACCGATAGCCGTCGGAAGGCGCGGAGGTCAAACATTAACATTGCAGGAGATGATGATGTTTTTCCCTATAAATAATATGATTGTTGCAGGCAGTACCTACTGGAATATGGTCATTGCAGGTAAAGAAGGGACGGCTTTTGAAGATATGGAAGGAATTCAAACCATAAGATTATTTGGTGAAAATGTTGCTCGAATTATAAAAAAATTAGGTGATTAAAATGAAAATAGCTATTGTGTCCTCCAATGGTCAGAATCTGGACTTGCATTTGGGAAAAGGTCATTCATTATACATTTATGACTATGAAAATGATGACTTGACTTTTGTCGAACACAGGGAAATCGACATCGACCTTGAAAGTCAGCATCAGGGCGGAAAAGTAATTGAAGCATGTAAAGACTGTGATGTCATTATTGCAGCCCAATATGGATTCAAGTCAAAAGTCAAAGCAGACCAGGCCAATATAAAATTGGTGATGGATGAAGGATCTGTTGATGAAGTTTTGAAACGATACATTGACCATTATAACTTCATGAAAAATTAAACTTGTCATAATGACAAGATTTTCTATTTTTTTCCTATACTTTATTATAATAGTAATATATAATTATTATATTATGTTAGATATTGATTGGTTTAAATTTGAAAATAAGAATTTGGATTTTCCGTTTTATAAGAAAAATCCCTACCTTCCCAAATGGGGATGGATTGTATTATTTTTCTGCATATGTCTAGGATTTTTATTTCAGTTGGTAGAGGCATCTGACTTTCCAAGTATGGTAAAAGCACTTGTGTTTGGATTTTTCGGATGCTGTATTATGATTGTCCCAATTTTATATTTTTTAAAATGGGATTATAAGGCAATATTTCAAAAGCCTTCACTTAGAGATATTGCTCTTGCATTAGGGCTTTTTGTTGGATATTTAATTTATGCACTTTGTATTGGTTCTGTTTTGGATATGATTCATATATCTTCACCTGTACTCGTGAATGAATCTACTACAACAATTTTTTCAATTCCTCCTTTAATATTTTCATTAATGGGAGAAGAAATAATTAAATTTGTTCCATTCATATTCTTTTTAAGGATATTGTATAAATACACTGATAATCGTAAATTGTCTGTTATTGCATCAATGCTTCTTGTTATGGCATTTTTTGCGTTTTTACATTCATTTGAACCAAAATATTTCCTATTCGCATTTTGTGTTCAGGGGTTGGGGTCAATATTTGAATTTATAGGTTATATTAAAACGAAAAACATTCTTGTATCATACATTACTCATCTTTGTACTGATGTATTTATCTTTACGATGATAATTTTGGGGGTAGCTTAAAATGAAGAAAATATTTCTTGCATTATTCATTTTAGCTATTTTGGCTGTTAGTGTATCTGCTAGTTTTGCCAGTGACCCTCTTAACAATACCACGGATTTAAATAAGGCTATTGAACAAGCAAAAGCAGAAAATAAAGGAATAATGTTAGTATTTGACCAAAAAAATTGTCACTATTGTGATGAAATGAAAGAAAAGACTTTTTCTAATCCGGATGTTATATCTAAGATAAATAAGGATTATATCACTGTTTTCATTGATATCAATGAAAATTCTCAAATTGCGGCTAAATATAAAATCTTTGGAACACCAACCACAATCTTTTTAGATTCAAATCAAAAACAAATAGGCAAAATTGAAGGTTTTGTTGATGCAAATGAATTTTTAAATGAGCTTAAGGGGATATAGATGGAAGTATTTCCCTTAATTTCTTTTTTTATGGGTGTTATTTCAATATTGTCTCCATGCATATTGCCTATTTTACCTATTTTTATAGCATTTAGCCTGAAATCCAAATCAAAAATTGAAATCCTTTCATTTTCTTTAGGTTTATTTTCGATTTTTACTCTCATTATTTTCCTGACAGGATTTTTTACAGAGATTCTCTATAAATATATTGTTTATGTAAGATACATTTCGGCGGTTATTCTGCTGATTATTGGAATTTTAATGCTTTTTGATTATTCATTCAGCTTTGTAAATGTCAAGTCAAAAAATCATGATGGAATTTTGGGATCATTCAGCCTTGGTTTTTTAACTTCCATTGCATGGGCTCCATGTTACAGCGCTTATTTAATTTCATTAATTTCCCTTCTGGTAACATCCGGCGATTCGTTATATGCTGCATTCAATATTGTTTTATATTCATTAGGATTTGGTGTGACAATGCTTGTTTTAAGTTTTGTTTTATCTAAAATTAATCTTGAATCCTTTGTCAAAAAGACAGAGTATATACCGAAAATTTTTGCAGTGTTAATTATTGTCGGTGCAATATATCTGATGTTATAATTGCTTTTTTTCAAAAACTTTTGATATCCACCATATTTTTATTTGTGATAAATCAATAGTTAAACTATGAAAGAAATTGAAAAATTAAAAGCAGGTCTTGAATATTCCTATGTTGATGAAGAAATAAGTTCGCTTAAATTAAGGGCAATCCAGAACAGCACTAAATTCAATTCAATTGATGATGCTGATTTTGAAAAGCAATATGAAGTGCTGTGTGAGATTTTAGGCTCTGTAGGAAATAATGTTATGATGTGCAAACGATTTTCTTTTGACAATGGAAAAAACATTTTCATAGGGGATAATTTTACCGCAAACTATAATCTAACAATTCTTGATATTAAAGAGGTGTATATTGGGGATAATGTAATGATTGGGCCAAATACATTAATTACAACGGTCAATCATCCGTTAAGTCCAAAAGGCCGACGTAAACATTTGGCAAAAGCAACAGAAATCCATATTGGCAATGATGTGTGGTTGGGCGGTAATGTTACAGTTCTTCCTGGTGTGACAATTGGAAATAATGTTGTTGTGGGTGCAGGTGCGGTTGTTACAAAGGATATTCCAGACAATTCCCTTGCTCTGGGTGTTCCTGCAAAAGTTGTTAAAAAAATAGATAATGATATTGAAGAAATATAAAATGCGTCCGAACAGAGGTGATTTTGGGAAAATATGGGTGGAAAATCTGATATCATTTTAAAAATATTGAAATATTTCAAATCAGTAATGTTTTTGAAAGAGCTATTATATTTTTTTTAACAATATTTATATACCATGAATAAAATATGTAATAATAACCTTTAAGGGCGGGTTTTAATTAAATAAAACTGAATTACAAATTATTCTTTAAATAACGTGAGAAGAACTCACAATAGTCGAATAAGAGATTATAGAACTATAATCTGTTATAATTTCATTTTATAGATTATTTTATGTAAGATTAATAAAATATTCTATTTGAGGACTATTTTTCAAAATTAAATAGCTATTCGCTAAATTATAAAAAATATATTTTAAAATTTAAAACGGTTGATATAATGGCAAAAGCAAAATCAAGACGTAGAGTACGTGACACTTGGAAAGAAAAATCATGGTTTACTATTAAAACACCATTAATGTTTGAAGAAAAAGAAATTGGAGAAACTCCAGCTAAAGACGCAGATTTATTAATTGGAAGAGGCGTAGAAGTTACAATGAGGGAATTAACTGGCGATTTCTCAAAACAATACATCAAACTCAGATTTGAAATTGATAATGTAGCTGGTGATGTTGCATCCACTAAATTCACTGGTCACAAAACCACTACTGATTACGTAAGAAGTATGATCAGAAGAGGAACATCCAGAATAGATGCTTCCACTATCGTAACAACCAAAGATGAACGTCAAATCAAACTTCATGTATTGGCTGTAACTATCAGAAGAGCTAAATCTTCCCAACAAAAATACATGAGACAAGTTATCATTGATTTACTTCAAGAATCAGCAGCTGAAAGAACTTACGAAGAATTAGTCAAATCTTCAGTAAACGGTAAATTAGCTTCTGAAATTTACCACACAGCTAAAAAAATCTACCCACTTAAAAGAGTGGAAATTATCAAAAGTAAAGTAATCAAATAGATTACTTTTACAAATTCTTTTTTTTAACTCTTTTTATTTTTATCTTTGCTTTTTTTTATTTCGAAGCATTTAATGGGGAATATTATTTGTAGAGTGCAAGTCTACAGGGCGTAATTTTATAGGTAAAATATGATGAAGTGAATGATGCTAAAGGAAATTTTGATTTCATTATCATTAACCTAAATAAAAGCATTGTTGAAAACAGGAGTGATGATATCGTCAAATCATTGTTGGATAGTTTTTCAAAAGTCAATGCTGATGGATTAATTATCGTTCCAGAAAATACTTATCAACTATTTAATGATGGTAGAAAAGGTGTAGGGGCATTATTAAAAACTTTAAACTTTAAAATTATGCTTCCTCCATATAATTTGTATGATGTTGTTGTGGCATCTAAAAATAACTCACATGCACTTTATTATCTGGATTAATAACAATAAATGATAAAAATTTTTATACTATTTTAAATAAATATAGTATTTAATTTGAGTAGTGATATCATGGATGCAGTAATGATTAATTGGGGTTATGTTTTTGCATTATTCATTTTGGGATTCATAACCTATAAAAGAAAATCCCTAGATTTGTTAGGCTCTCTGACCATGGTATTGATGGGTATTGTAATTATATTTTCAGCGGGTGCCCATTGGCTGGTCTTATTAATAATATTTCTTGTTTTATCATTGCTTGCAACCAGATACTCCAAATCTTATAAGCGTTCCTTAGGTGAATATGAAGGAAGAAGATCATCTAAAAATGTTATTTCAAATGGTATTGTTGCTTTTATGATGGCTGCATTTGGCGGTTATTATATGCCTTTTGTCGGCGGATTTATAGGAGCTATTGCAACGGCGACTGCTGACACTTTAGCTTCCGAAATTGGAATATTGCAGCAGCCTAGGCTAATAACGACTTTTCAGAAAGTGGATCCTGGAACTGATGGTGCTGTATCTGTTCTTGGAACGGTCGTAGGAATGGTTGGTGCGTTAATCATTGGTATATCCGCATACTTTTTGGGAATTGTTGCCAATCCTGTATCTGCAATTGTTGTTTCTGTAATATCAGGTACTGTAGGATGTTTTATGGATAGTTTTCTTGGTGCAACATTTGAAAGAGCAGATATGTTAACCAACGAGCATGTTAATTTAATTGCAACTATTACTGGAGCTATTGTTGGTATTTTGCTTATTTAGATTTTTTTGTGTTATCATGAAAGAATTGATGAAATTTCTTTTTAAAAGGCAATGGCTAAAAATACTGGTAATTATCTTTTTTTTACATATGTGAATGTTGAAGCTCAATTGAATGTTCTTGATGTGTTTCCGGACAAATATGACACTTCCATTTCAAATGACTTTCAGAATTTCAGTAGCGGCGAGGCAAAATTGATCTGTGTTGCAAGGGCTATAGTATCAAATCCTGAAATACTAATTTTAAATTATCCTAATTATCTAACTACTGGTAAATTAAAAAGAATATGTGAAAATAGGACTGCAATAATCTTAACTCCGGATGATACTTTTATAGATTTTGCTGATAATACAGTCTATTTGGATTAATCCCATATTTTTTCC